>NZ_CALPCY010000031.1:0-60678 GCF_943193115.1 Otoolea muris | reverse complement strand
AGGTTTGTGCCTTTTTTATGGACTAAAGTATTGATTTTTCAAGGTTCAGCACACCAATCGGTGTGGGAAGTTTGAGTTATTTAAATATATTTTTTTATTTACTGGCTATACTCATAATTATAGTTTTTTAGATCATGTAATTTGGGATAAAATATTGACAAACTACTTAATTTATTGCTGAGTTTTACATTTCAAATTATAAAATCCTTGCATTACTCATAACCAAAGGTTTTGCAAGGATTTATTTTTCATTCTGTTTAAGGCTGTTTACTATTCCAGTCAAATGAAAATTCTCAGAGGGAGTATAGAGATAAGAAGAATCAGGCTGATTGGCCCTGGCGTTGATCCCAGGCTTTCCGGTAATGTAGCCAGAGGCAGCTTTTGTATCCATAAGAAATCCGTAGAAAACCGCCGGCGCTTAGCGTCCGCTGCGCTTTTCTCCGAGCGGAAGCGGGGGTTCGTTGGATACAAAAGCTGCCTCTGGCGGCCCTTTCACAATAAAACATAGCCCGCCAATCCGTTTCTGTTCGATTACACAGCCCCTCTACGCCGCCCCGGCCTTCGGCAGG
Organism: Otoolea muris; assembly: GCF_943193115.1. Taxonomy (NCBI): domain Bacteria; kingdom Bacillati; phylum Bacillota; class Clostridia; order Lachnospirales; family Lachnospiraceae; genus Otoolea; species Otoolea muris. The sequence goes on along the minus strand of NZ_CALPCY010000031.1, from coordinate 60,109 downwards.
CGGAAGATAAACTCCGTACCGACTCCCTCGGTACTCACCACATCAATATGTTCCCCATGGGACTGTATGATCTCCTTCACGATCGACAGCCCCAGCCCGGTTACCTTCTTGTTTCAATTAATCTTATAAGCTGTTAATTTCTTCCGGAGTTAAACCAGTTGCTTTTGCAATTTGCTCATGAGTCATGTTCATTTCTAAAAGATTTCGGGCTGTCTCTGTTTTCGCTTCTGCTTTACCTTCATCCCCTGCTTTCTTCATGCCGCTATTGTAATCAATTTGCGCCATTTCACGCATATTATATAACCGGAGGACTTCTTTATCGTTAGCCAGAAATATCATCTTTTCGTTAGCCTTATAAATTGCGGCATCCATATCAATCAACCCCTTTAACAGATCATCTGAAATACTCTGGTCAAAAAATGTCAGCCATCTGTGCAGAGAATCATTCTTAATGTCCTTTTTCGGAAGGGCATTGAACTTTTTCACATCAATGAAATGAATCTCGAGGGCGTCGGTCAAAAGGCAGTCTTTATGGGAATCCTCCCAGAGATGGAATACCGTATGGAAATCATCCACGCTCACCTCCGCTGTAAATGTTCTGTGCTCGGCAATCTCAATTCTGACCAGCGTCTTGTGTTTCGCCGTTGCCAAAATAGCATTCAGCAGCGATAACAGTTGCTCTTCGTCGCCCTTTTCCCAAAAAGTTTTCCCAAATATAAAATCGTTCAAAGGTTTCAATCTCTGCATGACTGTATCACCTGGCTTTCTCTGTTACTTCTTTTCATTAGTTTACCATAATGTACTCTCGGAATCTCTCTGCGCCTGCTTTTGCGGCTGATTTTCCGCCAGATGCACCCAAATTTAATCAACGTACGCTCCACGTACGCCTCATAAATTTGTGCACATCTGACAAAAAATCATCTCACAAAATCAGGCACAGCGAGATTCCGAGAGTACATCATATTTTTAGGGATAGTTCCATCGAATTTTTGTGGACAGCCAGGAGGATATCTGTAAAAACGCCGCCCGCCGCTCCTTCAGCCTCTCTACGCCGCCCCCGCCTTCGGCAGGCTGAAGATAAATTCCGTGCCCACCCCTTCGGTACTCACCACATCAATATTTTCCCCGTGGGACTGTATGATCTCCTTCACGATCGACAGCCCCAGCCCGGTTCCCTTCTTATCTTTTCCCCGCGACAGATCCGTTTTATAAAAACGCTCCCAGATCTTATTAATGCTGTCCTTCGGGATGCCGATGCCGGTATCCTTGATGGAGACAAAGACTTTTTCATACCGCACCGAGGTCTGTATATAGATGACCGAATCATTGAGGCTGAATTTAATGGCGTTATCGATCAGGTTATAGAGAACCTGCTGGATCTTCCCCAGATCCGCATGAACCATCTGTGATGTATCGGAGAAGGTCAAGTCAAAGGTAACGCCTTTTGCATTGCAGGCGCCCTCAAAGGCGGCGGCGGTATCCTTGATGATCCGGTTGATGTCAAATTTACTGCGCGATAAGTAGCCGCTGCTCCCGAGGGAGTCTAAGGTCAGCATGCCCTGCGTCAGCTTTGTCAGGCGTTTTGTCTCTGTAATAATGATTCCCAGATATTTCTGGTACAGCTCCGGGGGGATCGTCCCGTCCAGGATGGCCTCTAAGTAGCCCTTGATAGAGGTCAGGGGAGAGCGGAAGTCGTGGGAAACATTTGCAATAAATTTCTTCTGGTATTCCTCCATCTCGTTGAGCTTGTCGGACATATAGTTCAGCGTGTGGGCCAGGTACCCGATCTCATCCCGGCTGGAAATCTCGATGTGATGGGAGAGGTTTCCGGCTGCGTATTCATTGGCCGCATAGGTGATCTTTTTGAGGGGGAGATAGACCGCCGTTGTGAAGACCAGGAGAATAATCAGGGATAATCCGAACAGGATGAGGGAGGTGATGTATACAATATTCAGAAAATCATTCTGCTTTGCCCTGACCACACTGACCGGAAGATGGATGACAACATAGCCGTATGTATTCATATTTCCGGTAATGGGCGCGGATACGGACAAAACATCCTCCTTAAACTGCCCGAAATACCTGCCCAGAGTATACAGGCGGTTCCCCTGCGTAACGGGGTCAAAGTCCTCGATCACAGCGCCCACCCTCTGCCGGCGGGTGTCGGCGATAATCCGGCCCCGGGAGTCTAAAATCCAGATATCGGCCTTCAAATACACCGCCACCGCATCCATCTGCGGATAGGAGGAATCGAGATCCACATGCTTTCCCTCATAGGCCATGCTGCAGTTGTCGGCAATAAGGACCGCCTCGTCATAAAGCGCTTCGGCCTCCTCCCTCAGGAGATGGCGGTAGGTCATATCCGAGGAGAAGGTGGCGATGGTGACAAAGCCCAGAAAGCCGAACAGCAGATAACCCAGAAGGAGCTTATAGTAAAGTGTGTGCGTCATAATGGTTGTCTACCTTTTCACTTCAAATTTATAGCCGATGCCCCACACGGTTGTCAGCGCCCATTTCGCGTGATCCTTGATCTTTTCGCGCAGCCGTTTGATGTGTACGTCCACGGTGCGCGTGTCGCCGATATATTCATAGCCCCATATATGGTCTAAAAGCTGCTCCCTGGTAAATACCTGGTTGGGGGAGGAGGCGAGGAAATACAGAAGCTCCAGCTCTTTTGGAGGCATTTCAACCGAATGGCCGTTATAAATGACGGAGTAGTTCGTCAGGTTTACAATGAGATCCGGATATTCGACAAAATTCCCGTGCTGATCCGCAGTTTTCGTGTCCGGGGCCTGGGACATCATCTGGTAGCGCCGCAGCACGGCCTTTACCCGGGCCACCAGCTCCTTGGAATCAAAGGGCTTGATCATATAGTCGTCAGCCCCCAGCTCAAGCCCCAGCACCTTGTCAAAGATCTCGCCCTTGGCGGAGAGCATGATAATCGGGACCTGGGAGCTGGAGCGCAGCTCGCGGCACACCTGATAGCCGTCCATGCCGGGAAGCATCAGATCAAGGAGAATCAGGTGCGGGTGGAAGATCGGGAAAATGTTCAGCGCCTCCTCGCCGTCCCCCACGATCTGCGTTTCAAAGCATTCCTTTGTCAGATACAGGGAAATGAGCTCCGCAATGTTGTTGTCATCGTCTACGATTAAAATCCGCTGTTTTTCTGCCATGTTGTCTCCTCCCGTGCGGTTTTGATTCCTGCGGGCAGCGAGCCGGGCATGCCTGCATGCACATTTGGCGGCTGCCGCCCGAACGGTTATATTTTATTTAAATGTGACAATCGTAACGCCCGTATCGCCCTCGCCGAATTCGCCGAGCCGGAAATCACCGACGTATTTGAGCTTCTTTAAATGGCGGTGCACGCCGGCCTTTAGCGCTCCAGTCCCGCGGCCGTGTACGACGCGGACCTGGGGAAGATGCGCCAGATAGGCGTCGTCCAGATACTTATCGAGAACCGGGATCGCCTCGTCCACGGTCATGCCGATCAGGTTCACCTCCGGGGAAATGGAGTATGCCTTGGCCATGTTAAGCCCTTTTCCGCCGGAGCTTCTGCCCCCGGATTTGCTAAAAGCCGGGGATGCGCCGCGTCCCGCTCCCTTTTTGGCTTGGCCGGAGAGGCTGGGGCCGGTGATGGACTCCTCTTCCACAAGCTCCAGATCCTTTATATTGACAAGGGAGCGCAGAATTCCCATCTGCACGTACAGGTCGCCTTTGGCGTTTGGAAGGGTGCTCACGCTTCCCTTTAAATTCATGGACAGCACCCGCACCGTGTCGCCCAGGCGCAGGGATTTCGGGGAAACGGCCTTTTTCGGAAGCTTCGGCTCTCTGTCAGCCAGCGTTTTCTCCACATCGTTCATCTTGCCCCGCAGGCGGCTGCGCTCGGCCTCCAGCTCCTTTGTAACGCCGGATTCCTTTGCCAGGCGGTTAATATTGCGGATGGTCTGATCCGCCGTGTCCTTGGCATCCTGCAGGATGGTCCGCGCTTCGTCGCGGGCTTTGGAGAGCATCCGCTCTTTCTGCTCCTGGAAACGATCCTCTTTTTGCTGCAGGCGGCCCTTTAAGGCGGCGATTTCGGCCTTGTAGGCTTCGATCTCCTTTCGCTCCTTTTCAATGGTAACGCGGCTGTCCTCCAGGCCGGCGAGGAGATCTTCAAAGGATTCATCCTCTTTTTCGATGTGCTTTTTCGCCTCGTCGATGATATAGTCCGGAAGGCCCAGCTTTCTGGAGATGGCAAAGGCGTTGCTCTTGCCCGGAATGCCGATTAAAAGGCGGTAGGTAGGGCGCAGCGTCTCCACATTGAATTCACAGCAGGCATTTTCCACGCCCGGCGTTGTGAGGGCATAGACCTTCAGCTCGCTGTAATGGGTGGTCGCCATGGTCCGGCAGGACATATTGTGGAGAAAGCTTAGGACCGCGATCGCCAGCGCCGCTCCCTCCGTGGGGTCCGTTCCGGCTCCCAGCTCGTCAAACAGGCACAGGGAGCGGCTGTCCGCCTGCCCCAGGATGGAGACAATATTGGTCATATGGGCCGAAAAGGTGCTCAGGCTCTGCTCAATGCTCTGCTCATCCCCGATATCTGCGAACACCTCGTCAAACACGGCCAGCTCCGAGCCGTCAAAGGCAGGGATATGAAGCCCCGCCTGTCCCATGAGCGTGAAGAGCCCGACAGTTTTTAGGGAAACCGTCTTTCCGCCCGTGTTGGGCCCGGTGACGATCAGAAGGTCAAAATCGCCCCCCAGATAGATATTGATGGGAACTACCTGATCCGGGTTCAGGAGCGGATGGCGGCCGTCCTTGATATTGATGTAGCGCTTATCGTTGAATTTCGGCTCCGTGCAGTTGTAATGCCTTGACAGGGCGGCCCTGGCAAAGATAAAGTCCAGCCGGGCTAAAAGCTCCAGATTCAGGGCAATCGTTTCCGTATAGGGAACCAGGCCGGAGGACAGGGCGGCCAGGACAAACTCGATCTCCCGCTTTTCCTGGATCTCCAGCTCCCGCAGCTCATTATTCAGCCGCACAATCGCCATGGGCTCAATAAAAACCGTGGATCCCGTAGAGGACTGGTCATGAATCATGCCCGGAACCTGGCTCTTGTGCTCAGCCTTGACCGGCAGGCAGTAGCGCCCGTCGCGCATGGTGATGACCGCCTCCTGTAAGTAGGAGCGGCTGGAGTTTAAGATGGAATTGAGCTGGGTGTGGATACGGCCTCCGGTGATCTTCATGGAACGCCGCACCTTGTTAAGCCCCGGGCTCGCGTCGTCGCTCACCTCGTCCTCAGAGAGGATACAGCGCTTGATCTCCGCGTTGACAGCCGCAAGCGGTTCGAGAGTCCGGAACATCTCATCCAGCGAATCATCAGGAAGCTCGGATTCCTCATGCCTGCCGTAAGCCCTGGCCCTGGCTGTCACCGTGAGCAGGGAACTGACGGCCAGAAGCTCCAGGATATTTAAGGAGCTGCCGATCTCCAGCCGCTTTAAGGAGGCGCGGACATCTTTTACACCTCCAAAGGACAGGCTTCCCTTCATACGGATCCGGGTCACCGCGTCGCTGGTTTCAGTCTGGCTTTGGCGGATCTCCTCCAGGCTGCAGGAGGGGACCAAATCCCGGCAGAGGGATTTGCCCATCTCGGTGGAGGCGTATTCCGTGAGCTGATCGATGATTTTATTGTATTCTAATGTAGTTAAAGCTTTTTTGTTCATGCTTTGATCCCCTGTTAAATCGTGTGGCGGGTGGTTTGTGGGATTAAAAAACGGCCGCATCGCGTGCGGATGCGAGGCGTTTATTCTTATGATAAAGGGTATCGTGGTTTTTTGCAAGGGGAATATTGGGGGAAGAGGGGGATGTTATATGACAGTTCGGGTTGTCTGAACGATTGCTGTGTTATTGTAAAATGGTTGATTGTTGTGTAATTAGTGTGTATAATACTGATATCGAGGGAATACGGATGAAACAGAGGGATTTGGTAAAGAAGCTTGAAGACGCAGGTTTTTCCTTTGAGAGGCATGGGAGAAATCATGATATATACAGAAGAGGAAATGATATAGAAAAGATCCCACGACACAAAGAAGTAAATGAGAATTTGGCAAGAATGATACTGAGGAAGTGGAAACTATTATAAGGAGCAGAGTATATGAAACAGGTTTACGCAACATTTATCTTAAATACAAAGGACGGTTCAGAACATCCTTTTTTGGTATATGTTCCTGATATGGAAATTTTTACAGAAGGGGATTCCCTTGCAGATTCCATTGAAATGGCAAGAGATGCGATAGGACTGGCAGGAATTTCTATGGAAGATCATAAAGAAGAGATTCCTGCGCCGTCGGATCAGGCGGCCGCCATGGAAAAGGTAAAACAAAATGCAGAGGATATTGATTTTTCCAAAGGTATTTTGACATATGTGGACGTGGACTTCACGGAATATAGAAAGAGAGTCGATACAAAGACTGTCAGAAGAAATGTTGCGCTGCCAGGCTGGCTGAATTATGAAGCCGAACATGCCGGAATCAATGTTTCCAGAGTGCTGCAGGAAGCGTTGATGAATGTGTTAAATGTTAAGAGGAACATTTGATGTGGATTCTCAGGCAGCCGTCCAGATTGTCCGAACGGTTATGTCCTCAGAGAGCAGAGTCTTTGATGGCTCAATATGGAGGGGAGGCAGACATGAAATTGGGGAAGGTCAGAAAGGATGCGGGGATATGGCAAGAACAGTGGGGATAGGGAAGCAGGATTTTGAAAATATACGGGAAAAAAAGGTCTTTTATGTGGATAAGACAGAATTCATCCGTGAATGGTGGGAGAGCGAGGATGATGTAACTCTGATAACCCGTCCCCGGCGTTTTGGAAAGACTTTGAATATGAGTATGCTGGAGAAATTCTTTTCTGTTCAGTATGCGGGGAGAGAGGATTTATTTCAGGGACTTGCAATCTGGAAAAATGAAAAATACAGGAAGATTCAGGGGACATATCCTGTGATTAGTTTATCTTTTGCAGCGGTTAAAGAAAAAAGTTATACAATGACAATCTCGCGAATCAATCAGATATTGACAAATCTGTATTCAGCAAACCGTTTTCTTATGGAAGACGGGAATTTGGATGACAAAGAAAAGAAGTTTTTTTCATCTGTGGATGTGAACATGGACGAAACGACGGCAACGATGGCGCTTCACCAGTTATCCATCTATTTATCCCGATATTACGGAAAAAAGGTAATTATTCTGTTGGATGAGTACGATACGCCGATGCAGGAAGCCTATGTAAACGGGTATTGGGATGAATTGGCTTCCTTTACCAGAAGTATGTTTAACGCGGCATTTAAAACAAATGTTTGCCTGGAGCGGGCAATGATGACAGGGATTACCAGGGTAAGCAAAGAGTCCATATTTTCTGATTTGAATAATCTGGAAGTGGTTACTGCCACTTCCGACAAGTATGCGGATTGTTTCGGCTTTTGTGAAGATGAAGTTTTTGCCGCCCTGGCTGAATATGGTTTATCTGAAAAGAAGCAGGAAGTGAAAACATGGTATGACGGGTTTGTATTTGGCGGGCAAAAAGATATCTATAATCCATGGTCGATTCTGAATTACCTGGATAAAAAGAAGACAGGGACATATTGGGCAAACTCCAGTTCCAATCATTTGGCAGGTAAACTGATTCGGGAAGGGAGCCAAAATCTGAAGAGGGATTTTGAGTGTCTTTTGCGGGGAAAATCAATCATTATGGAATTGGATGAACAGATTGTTTATGATCAGTTAGGCGATGATGAACAGGCGATATGGAGCCTTTTGCTTGCCAGCGGCTATTTAAAGGTGAAAGATTTGAAGACCTATGCGACAGAATTTGGAGAATGGAAGCAGGAATATGAGCTGGAATTGACGAATTTTGAAGTAGGGGCAATGTTCCGCCACATGATAAGAAAATGGTTCAGCCGCGCGGCGGGAGGGTATAACGATTTTATCAAAGCATTGCTGCTTGATGATGTAAAAGGTATGAACATATATATAAATAAAGTGGCAATGACTACGTTTAGTTATTTTGATACCGGAAAGAACCCCTCAGAAGAAGCGCCCGAACGCTTCTATCATGGTTTTGTTTTAGGCTTGATGGTAGAGCTTGCAGATCGCTATGTATTGGCCTCTAACCGGGAAAGTGGATTTGGGCGTTATGATGTAATGCTGGAACCAAGAAAACCGGGAGACGCCGGAATTATTATAGAGTTTAAGGTACAGGATAATTCGGAAGAAAAAGAACTTTCTGAAACGGCAAACGCGGCGCTGAGACAGATTGAAGAAAAGAAATATGCAACAATGCTGATAGAGAAGGGCGTTACAAAAGAAAAAATCAGGATCTATGGTTTTGCTTTTTGCGGTAAGCGGGTATTGATTGAAAGAGGGTAAAGGAATTTCTCATATCAGATTATCACAGATTTTTATATAATTCAAGAAAAGGAGGTCAGATGAAAATGAAACAGGAAGAATATTGGAACCGTGTATCAGAAAAAAAGGGAATTTACTACGCCCTTTCAGGCCGGGGAATTTTCAAAATATGTGAAAAGGGATAATAGTATTCTTGATGTAGGCTGTGGATATGGAAGAACGCTTGGCGAACTGTATTATAACGGCTATCGCAACCTGATTGGCATTGATTTTTCAAAAGGTATGATAGCAAGGGGAAAACAGCAGTTTCCGTATCTTGATTTACGTGTAAAAGACGACGCTAAAATATCCCTGCCGGACGCAAGTATTGACGCCGTAATTCTCTTTGCAGTTTTAACCTGCATACGGACAAATGAAGGGCAGGAGCAGCTATTATCGGAAATTAAACGGATATTGAAACCGCAGGGGATTTTGTATGTGAATGATTTCCTGCTGAATACAGATGAACGTAATCTCACAAGATATGCAAAATACAAAGAAACTTATGGCATATACGGTGTGTTTGAACTTCCGGAAGGCGCGGTATGCCGGCATCATGATGAAACATGGATAAAACAACTTTTGAAGGATTTTTCGGAACAGGAATACAGCCATTTGACATTTACAACAATGAATGGGAATAAATCAAACGGCTTTTATTTTATAGGGCGGTTAAATGATTTTTAAGCAATTATAAATAAGGCTCCATGGTGAAAAATGACGCTCTTCCAGGCGCTGAATTTACCATTATTAATGCAATGCTGCACTGATATGACCGGCTGACGCCGAAGCCAAAGAAAACAAAAAAGGGGAAGGCAGAGAGGAAAAATAAATTTTTCTCGGCCTTCCTTTTATTATGTCTGTATGTATTTCGGTTCCTGTAACTGTTCCTGCGCCAGAATGCTTTTTTATCAAATAATTGTTCCGGGTCTTTTACAATTGCCAAAGTTCTATTGATATGACGATATTTTTTATAAGTCTGATTTTGATAATGAGAATAAGCGATATTTAAAAGTAAGGTATCATGAAGAGAAAAAATCATTTATCAGGAAGATTATTTGTCTAAAATTTCACAATATTTAAATATAAATACAAGTGAACGTTACAATTTTTGACAAAAACGTTACAAAAAACGACATCCCTATTGAATTGTGGCAGTAAATATGGTAAGAAGTAGCAAATAGATGCGGATGTTATTTCTAAGAGAATACAAAGAAGGGGCTTGCAGACTTCTGCAATGAGGCATGCCCGGAGAGACGGGGAGATTATAACTGAGGGAGAAGATTCGCAGATCTCTGCTTTATATCTGAGCTTGCATAATATCAGAGTGATAAGATAAGAAAAATGCAAATTTTTGGGTGAAAAGTGTCTGTTTTTGGGGTTTGGTTGGAATTCCTCTGATAGTATGGTATGACAAAACAAAATACAAAGCTATATTTGTTAAATAACGATATAAAAATAAAAAAAGTGATATTTATGGGATGGTAAGAAAAATTCGCGGACAAAAAGTGACAATTCGCGGACAAATTCACATTACTGACGAAAAAAATGCTATGATAATGGTGACGTAAATAGTCAGTTCTGTTCCTGTTTAAAGAAGATGCGGACAGTGGGTGTTCCTCCGGGCTTCAATGGGCGAATATGCGTCCGGAGCAGGGAGGGAGAAAATGCGATCCGTCCGCAGCCGTAGTTGTCCATCCGGTTATCGGGGCAGTCAGGATGCAAGTTTCGGACATAATATTTGCATATGTAGAAATGAGTTATAAAAGCTCTATAAATCAAAATGTAATATATCAGGAGGGAGATATGAGGATAATAAAGCTTGGAGTCGAACCGTTTGAAATGATATCCATTTTAAAATATGATGAGGTTCAGCAGATGAACGAACACGGATCAGCGCGTATATCAGGGCTGATTCCATATGATAAAAGGGATGAGTATCTGAAAATGGCGGCAAAGGAAACTTGGGTTAAAATCCTGGGCTATGACGAGGAAGAGAAGGAAACGATCCTGTTTTACGGTAAAGATACAGTAAGGCTATTGGCGCGTATTGGATTGGCAAATATGCGGTTCACATGCGGCTACAGATTACTGCCAAAATAAAGGAGGAAACATGGAGATCAATCAGGAGATTTCTCTGGAAACGGAGCTCCCGTTTCAGTCTGTACAGGATTTTACGATGAATTGGGAAATAAACGAGCATGCATGGCTGGAGCTGAACGGCATACTGCGGCAGGATCACTGGGACAAGGTTTGCGGCAGAGATTATGTGGGAACAGAAATAGCGGTGTTTCTGGCAGACAGTATTGAGCAGAGCACAGGCGGCGCGCTGTTCCGGGGGATTATACGGGATGTGAAGCTGCTTTGGGGCCATGGGGTTGGCATGGCGCGTATAGCCGCATCGTCAGCTTCGATTAAACTGGATGAGGAAGAGCAGAGGCTGTGCCGTTCCTTCCAGAATCCTTCGCTAAGCTATGCCGACGCAGCGAAGCTGATAGCAGAGACAGGAGGCGGGAAGCTGATCTGCACCGTGGAGAAAAAGGAGATAGAACGGCCGTTTATCTGTTACCGGGAAACCATATGGGAATTTCTTAAGAGACTCGCAAGCTGTCAGGGCGCGTTTCTCGTGCCGGATATAAAGACGGGCCGCCCCAATCTGTGGTATGGGATGCGATCCGGAAAGCAGATCGATGTGGATCTGGCCGGAGATTCGGCCTGGGTACATATTCACAAACGCTATGGAAATGGCGGTAAGAGCAGGGCCGTAAAGACAATTGGGTTGGAACGCAGGGCCAGCTATTCCCTGGGAGACTGGGCTGTAAGCCAGGGAGAAACGTTTGTCATTCATGCGGCAGAAGCGAAAATGGACAGAGGAGATATCACATTTTCTTATCAGATGTCGCCGCAGAGGGATCTGGTAAAAAAGCCGTATTATAACGAAGCGTTTACAGGACTGAGCCTGTGGTGTACGGTAAAGGAGACGAAAAATGAGGCGGTGCGGGTTGCCTTTGATATAGACAATGAAGAAGGCGAGTGGTTTTTTCCATGGCGGCCGGAAACCGGGAATGCGCTGTACGCCATGCCGGAGACCGGAGCCAGAGCGGCGGTATGCTTTGCAAACCATAATGAGGGATCCGGGTTTGCAGTGCGCTGTTCGGGACAGCCGCCTGAAAACCAGGAGCCAAAGGATAAATCAATCGTTATTCCGGCAGACGGAAAAATCGAGCTGTTCACCGGCAGATTGAATTTCCGCAAAAAGGATGAAATCATGGAATTAAACGATTCCAGCGGTATTGATTTCAGAGGAGGTCGGATGGGGATAGAGGCAGTCGGGAAGGTGAAGCTCCAGGCAGCGCAGATTTCGCTGGATGCAGTAACGGAGATAAAGGCAACGACAGAATAGCCATACATTTGTATGGCGACGCATGAACGGCTCATTTTGTTGCCGCTGGAAGCGGTTTAAGAGTGGACCGCTCCGGCGTTTTCACAGGGAGGCGTGGGGATATGAAATATTTCATACTGCGGCAGCATCCGTATTTTTCGGAAAGCTTCCGCCTGGACGGCTGGCAGGAGGTAATCAAGCCTAAGTGGATCTGCATGGAGGAATTCTACAAGACGCCCCGCAGGTGCGTTATCAGTGCATCCATGGGAGAATTTACGCCGTTTCCTGACATTGTGACAGTTCCGTTCCTGCTGATAAGCCGTCTGATGGCCGAAGTAGCGGGAATGTACGGAGAACCGGTATTTAAACGAGACGTGATTATTATCAATGAACGGGATAAACAAAGCAGGCATTATCACCTGATATTGCCCGAAGCGATCGGGCATGGAAGCGCCCTGCTCGGGGAAAGCCATCTCTTTTACATGAATATTGATAAACAAAAAGAGCTCGTGGTAAGCCAGGATTATGCGGAAAGCATTTTGCGTCGGGGAGCTGTGGGCATTGCGCTAAAGGAATGGGATATGAAGGAGGGGAGACATGATGGAAAATAATCTTCAGAGGATGTTTGCTTATCAGGAAATCATGGCGCAGCGGGGAAAAGAAAGTATCTGCCACTCCGCTATCCTGAGATGTGAGCATGGTTCGGAAAGGTGCGTGCTGAATCTGCCGAAAAGCCACGGAAAATATGTGGGCACGCATGCGCAAATTGATATCAAAGACGGAAAAAACGCATTCTTCGGCTACTGCAGAAAGCTGGAGGGCCCTTGCCAGGCGGAGCTGTCTGACTGGTTTAACGGGAATGAGGCGGATCGGATGTTTGATGAGAGCACACTGATGATGGAGGCGTCTGTTCAGAAGGATGTTGGGTTTATGGTTTGTACTGCGGCCAGAAAGGGGTAACATATGGGCGGGAAATATAGTATAATTGTCGCAGATTCGGATGGCCAGTGCAGATTTGAGGAAATGGAATGTCCAAAGAATGCGAGAGAGTATACTTTAAATGTTGCTTTTAATGATCCTGTGAAGAATGAGAGCAATCCGTGGCTTTATATACAGACGACAGAAGAGAAGTGCGGGACATTTATAATATCTTTATGGTATAAAAAACCACAATCGAATGATCCAATATCTGTAGTCCCCCGCTGTTTTTTGGAGCTGTACAGACGCAAGCCGGGATTTTTTAATCCTTCTTCGCAAATGGAGTTTGTTCAAAAATATACATTTGAGTTTAACGAAAAGTATACGTGGAAAGGCGAGTCAGGATATTATAAAGCGACAATACTTATGAACTTAATTTATGATGAGGTGTATAATAATGATAATCTTTATTACGTAAAGTTTAACTGCAAAGAGCTCTCTACAGAATTGTTTTTCCACATGATAGATGGATATCAGGATGTAATTGATATGTATTCCGCAGCATTATGGGTGAGGGAGACGCCAATTGAGTATTATAATTATATAACAAGTTCTCCCAAGTCAAAAGGGGCAGTTGATAAGGTTCTTTATCTGGACAGGACACAGGTTGGGATATTTATTAGCTCATATTTTGAAATTTCCGAGAATCTTAATGATGAAAGTGACAAGCAGACAGCGCCCTTCTCTGAAGAGGATATTTTAATAACTATCATCGCAGCTATACTTTCAGAGGCGGCAGGAGCAAATTTTTTTACGGGGATCGTAATCAGCCTTTTGGTGACAGGATTAAGTAATTATGACAATACTATTCGTGACGTTGATAATAGTTTAAAGGATCAATTAAAAAGATTTAGAGACAAGAATGTCAAATCCGAAGAAAATTCAAGCTCTGGTTCTCTAGGCCTGGAGAGTGAAATGGGGTTAAAAATTATATTTAGAACAAAATTAATGTTACAGACATGTGGTTACCATGAGACAGATAGCATAGAAATCTGGGATGAAGGAGCGGCTGGAAAACGTATAAAGAAAGTAGCACAGGGCCCCAAATTCTATAAAGGAACATTTACAATTGACTCGCAAATTTTAGACGGTGAACCACAGATCTTATCATTTGAAACGATAGCAGCTATTTTTGGATGGACAGAATATTTAGAACTTGCTAAACAAAGAGTTACAACAGACAAAGTGGAGAAACATAAATAATGGAAAATAGCTCCCGCCAAAAAAGACCGCATACCTCCGTAATTATCCGGATTATTATGATTGTTGTTTTCTCAATTGTAGGATATTATATATATAATAGCAATCAGGCCAGTGATCGCACTGAATTGGACGAAGCTCTGAAGTACCGCCCTCTTCCGTTCAGTACGGAAAATGACTATATAGTAGAATGGTCGGATACTGTCTTAGAAACCAGAATCAGAGAACAGCTCGGGAAAGAAAAAGGAGGTATTTATCTAAGCGATCTCTGGGACTGCGCTGATTTGTGGCTGAATACAGATTTGGATTCTTCCAGTCCGGAATTCATAACGGATATCAGCGACTTAACCGGACTTAAAAATCTGACAGGTCTGCAGTTAAACTTTAACCGCATCACAGATATCAGCGCAGTAGCTACAATGGATAATCTTAACAAATTATTGCTTCATGGAAACCCAATCCTGGATTTTTCACCGTTAGAAGCATTATCACGGTTAAGATACGTAAACTTAAGCGGCACGCATATGAAGGGCGAGGATCTTAAATGTTTGTCTCATCTCAAGTATTTAAGAATGCTGTATCTGGATTTTAATGAAATTGAAAACCTGGACGGATTACAAAATTTAAATGCGTCGTTTCTTTCACTGCGGAGAAACCAAATTTCAGATATCACTCCCCTGGCAGGTTCACAAAAGATGTTGTGGTATTTAGATTTAAGTGAGAACCAGATAGAAGATATCAGCATTTTGGAAAACTTCAGCAGATTAGAGGATCTGACGCTATGCCATAATAACATAACTGATATAGAGGCAATAAAAAAACTAAAGCGCCTGGAGTTTCTGGATTTAAGATATAATAATATTTCCGAATTACCGGATTTTACGAATATGGATTCTTTAACACATTTGTATTTAGGTCATAATAATATAACGAATGAGGAGTGGAAGAAAATAAAATTACCGCAGCATTCTATAAGGGTGTTTCTTTCAGGCAATCCTATTACTGATTTGGAAACGGAACGCGATTATCCCTTTTTAAAGATTATTGTAGATGAGTAGTCTGTTTTTAAATTATTACGCATGAGTATACCATTGGGGAACATTATGGAAAAAAGAAGCTTGAAGCAAAGACAAAATGAAACCTTAAAAATCGGGATAATTTTAGGAATTCTTTTTTTCCTGTTTACTTTATTTATCAGCGGCAGTCATTTAGTTCATCAGCGCGCTGTAGACAGGCTGCGGGAAGAATTAAATAAACAGCCGTATAAAGTTCCATTAGAGCCGGGAAATGACCGCCTGATAGAATGGAATGATATGGCTTTGGAACAAGATATCCGGAGGATACTAAAAAAAGAGGAGGGGGATATTTATCTCAGCGATCTCTGGGACTATAATACACTTTATCTGGTACGGGAACCCGGTTTTGACGATCCCGGCGTTGATGCGGTTGGAAATACTATAAAAGATATAAGCTGTTTATCCGGATTGGAAAATTTAAAAACATTATTCTTAACTGCAAATGATATTACTGATATCGCGGCAATCGGCGCCATGAAAAATATGGTCAAATTATCGCTTGGAGGAAATCCCGTTCAGGATATATCACCGATCGCCTCATTAACAGAATTATACTATTTAAACCTGAACAGCATGAATCTGAAGGGTGAAGACTTGAATTATTTATCAAACCTGAAAAATCTGAGGATGCTGGAGCTTAACTTTAATGAGAACGAAAATCTGCACGCGCTTTGTAACCTGCAGCTCTCAGGGCTCTTTTTAGAGCGTAATCAGATTTCGGATATATCGCCTCTGACTGGCCTGAAAGAAACGTTATTGTATTTAAACCTGGATACGAACCAAATCGCAGATATCGAACCGTTGACAGAGGCAGGCAGTCTGCGTTACTTGTCGCTAGAGCATAATTTCATAACCGACATAAAAGCATTAGAGCAATTAAATAAGCTCTGTTTTCTTTGTTTAACAGATAACGAGATCCGTTCATTACCGGACTTTTCCGGCATGTCATCATTGACCCGCCTGTATTTGGCTGATAATGATATTACAACTGAGGAATGGAAAAAAATTAAATTACCTATGTGCAGTATCCAGGTAAATATTTCCGGAAATCCGATCACTGATCTGGAGACGGAACAGGATTATCCGAATCTTCAGGTGATATTTGATTATTAGTTCAGGCGAAATATAAATGTGTTAAGATGTTTGTTATGATTTAGAAACGAGGGAGCAATGGAACCTGTAAGGAAGAGATCCCGTAAGAAAAAGCCTGGTAAGCATGTAAGCGTCACAACAATACTTTCAATTCTTATTATCGCCTTTATAATGCTCGGGGATCGTTTTATGAACTACCGCGCTCAGGACAAGGGCAGGGCTGTATTTCAAAAACAGCAGTTTATTCTGTTTATGCCAATGTACGAGCATAAGATAGAATGGACGGATATTATATTGGAAGAGAATATTCAGAAAATGTTACATAAAGCCGGAAGCGATATTTATGTCAGCGATCTGTGGGACTGCAAAAAGCTTGTACTGCAAAGGGTAATATACAGTTTCCCAGGCGTTGTTTATACTGACGGGGAGCCGATTACAGATATTCGGAATCTGAGAGGGCTGGCAAATGTAAGAAGCTTAAACCTGAATGAGAATCTGGTTACAGATATCCGGACGGTGGGCTCCTTTAAGCAGTTGAGGTATTTATGGCTTGATTATAATCCCATACAGGATATATCGCCGATATCATCATTGACAAAGCTATATCATTTAAGCCTGAATGGCGTCCATATAAACAAAGACGATTTAGAGCCTTTATCAGGATTGAAAAATTTAGGGATGCTGGAGCTTGGTTTTAATGAGATTGACAGTTTGGAGGCATTGCGCGGGATGAATATTGTTTACCTCTCCCTTCAGCAAAATCTCATCTCAGATATAAAGCCCCTGACGGACTTAAAGCATTCATTATGGTATTTGGACCTGAGTGATAACCAAATCGCCGATATTGGGCCCTTGGCAGAATGCGCTAAGTTATGGCGGCTGTCTCTGCGCCATAATAATATAGCAGATATAGAGCCAGTAAAAAATCTGAAAAAGTTAGAAAACCTTGACTTACATGATAATAATATTGCCTCCTTACCTGATTTATCTGATATGGCTTCCTTATGTTATTTAGACCTATCTGATAATAATATAACAACAGAGGAATGGAAAAAAGTAAAATTACCACCGCGTAAGATACAGGTAGATCTTGCAGGAAATCTTATTACGGATTTTGATACGGAGATTGATTATCCCCTTTTGGAAATAGTCTTAGACGGCGTTGTGTATAAGGCCCGTGTTTATAAGAAAAAGTTAATTTGTCCTAAACGCTGACAGCGCATGGGGGGCAGATTAGAACTGGAAGGGACAGTGTGTGCTGTATTAATGGAGACGAAATTGCTTTTATTAAGGAAAAATCAAAATCGGATTTTCTCATTAATCCGGCAGCTTATAAACAATGCAGGCGGAGAACAACCATGAAGCAAAATATAGGACCTGAATATAACTGATCGTTTTTCAGATATGTTTTAATAGCCGTTATTATTTTCCTGATTACTAACCATGATTTTATTTTCAGAAAAAAAGAACAGGTTATCGAATGGCAGGATGAGGCATTAGGCTATGTTATAAAGTATAACATGGGAATTCCAGAGAACGCGGATGTTTCTGTTCATCAGGCAAATACGTTTAAAGTATATACAAAGTATGGTTTTCCCGGAAATCCTGCGCTGATTTTGGATGGAAAGAATATTAAACGTCTGGATGACTTACAGTATTTCATCAGCCTGGACAGTCTGACCATAAGAAATACAGGCGTCACTGATTTTAGGCCATTGGAATCTATGGATGAACTGATGTGGTTATCGATTGACGGATGCGAAGAAGCAAATTTAGAGGCAATCGGGCGATTAAAAGAATTAGTAGGGCTGAAGCTGAAAAACATGCCGGATGCCGTGATTCCACTTCTGGAGGATCTGACAAGTCTGGAGTATTTATCATTGGATGGTATGTCATTAGACAGCATATCATCCATGGGATGGCTTGCGCGCTTATCGAATTTAGAATTAAAAAATACGGATGTCAAAAAAACTTCCGGTTTAAGTATGTATTGGTCTTTATATTCGTTAAAGCTGGAACATTGCCCAATAGAGGTTCTTCCAAAGTTATCTGGCAGTCTTAATAATTTGGAGTTACGGAGTACATACGTCAGGGATCTGTCCATTTTACCGTCGGGAATCCGCTGTGTAGAGATTGGGAATAACGATATTGAATTCCAGACGCTGAATGGACTGGATAAGCTGTCCGATTTAAGAATCTATGCCAGCGATTTAGGCGATACAGGCAAGGTAATATGCTTTCCTGAGCTGATGTCTCTTACAGTTTCAAATTGTAACCTGGAGAAATTTGATTTTGTAAAGGGCCCTGTCTTGAGGGATTTGGATTTATCGGGAAATAAATTAAAAAATATCAATGAAATTCAAAATCTCGAAACGGTTATAAATTTGAATTTATCCTATAATGAGATTTCAGATTTAAAGGATTGGAAAGAGCCCAAAATTTAGTTACATTAAATTTAGCTGGGAATCAGATTAGCAATGTTGATATTCTCAAAGAACTTAAAAGCCTGATCAAAGTCGATCTGACCGGAAATCCGATAGCGTCGGGGGAGCCGGAGCGGAGTCCGGAGGATCCAAATTATTACTGAGAAAACGATGGTCCTGCTTATTGCGTCATGCTTAACATTAAGAGAGAGGAAGCATTTATGGAAAAAAGATCCCGTTCCCGCCGGAGACAGCCGGACAAATCCCTGAAAAAGTGGATACTTCCTCTTGTTTTCTTATTCACTGTTATAATTGTCGGCCGCCGTTATATGTATTACCGCGCCCAATATCTGAAACAGGCTGAATTAGATGAATCCTTAGAGTATCATCCTGTCCCTTTCGAGCCGGAACAGGATCACAGGATAGAATGGACGGATCGTATTTTGGAGGATAAAATCAGAGGTGTGATTGATAAAGGACAGGGAGATATTTACCTGAGCGATCTCTGGGATTGCGCGGTTCTCCGCCTGAACAGGGATATTTATTCAGCCAGATCGGAATTTGTTTCCGATATCAGCAGTCTGGCCGGGCTGAAAAATCTGAGGCATTTAGAATTAAATAATAACTGCATTACGGATATCAGCGCGGTCAGCACGATGGAAAATCTTGACACGCTGATGCTTCACGGGAACCGGATACTGGATTTTTCCCCACTCAATTCACTTGCGCGGCTGGATACTTTAATCCTGAGCAGCACGCATCTGAACGGAGAAGATCTTGAATGCCTGTCAGGACTGAAAAATCTGGGAATGCTGGTTCTTGATTTTAATGACATTGAGTCCCTTGACGCCTTGCGTAATCTGGATATTGTGTTTCTTTCCCTAAAATGGAATCAGATTACGGACATAAAGCCTCTGGCAGGTTTAAAAGAGCATTTGTGGTACTTGGTCTTAGACAGAAATCAGATTGAGAATATCGAACCGCTCGCTGAATGTTATTGGTTAGAGAATTTGTCGTTATCGTATAATCATATAACGGATATAGAGCCGTTAAAAAATTTATACCGGCTGGAGATATTGGATTTGAGGAATAATAATATTTCCGAATTGCCGGATTTCATCAGTATGACCTCATTAGCTGTTTTGAGATTGCAGAATAATAATATAACAACAGAGGAATGGAAAAAAATAAGGCTGCCTCAGTCCCCCATCACGATATATTTGTCAGGTAATCCCATTACTGATTTGGAGACAGATCGCGAGTATCCTTTTTTACATATCGTCTTTGAAGACGAATAGCAAGCAGCGAAAACAAGCCATATTGATAAGAGCTAAACGTTTCACGACATATGTTCGTTCAGACGTCTGAACAGCCTTCCAATGCAGCTTTACATCTGGAAAAGGAGTACGTCATGCAATCAGTAAAAAGGCGATCCTGGCGAAAAAAGCCGGGTAAAACATCTGGGACATGGGCCGTCTGGGGGCTTATCGCCTTTTTAGCGCTCAGCGCCGGATATGGCTCCAGAGATAGAGATAACCGCGCTCAGGATGCGAAACGGGCGATGTTTCAAAAGCAGCGTTTTTTAGTATTTAATCCCATGCTTGAACGCAGAATAGAATGCACAGATGAGATTTTGGAGGGCAAGCTTCTGAAGGTTACTGGTAAGGATAAAGGGGATATGTTCCTGAGCGATCTCTGGGACTGCAGGAAGCTGTCGCTGCAGCGGGTTATTTACAAATATCCAGATGTTGCCTATGCCTCCGGAAAGCCAATCAGGGATATCAGTTGTCTGAGGGGATTACGAAACCTGAGAAGCCTGAACCTGGATGAAAACCTGATCTCCGATATACGCCCGCTCAGCTCCCTGATACATTTAAAATATCTGTGGCTGGCCCATAATCCGATTCAGGATTTATCGCCGCTTAAGTCACTGACTCAGCTTTACCATTTAAATTTAAATGCCGCGCATGTAGGGGATGCGGATCTGGAGCTTTTATCCGGCTTAAAGAATTTGGGAATGCTGGAGCTTGACAGGAACGGGATTGAAAGCCTGGAAGCGCTGCGCGGTATGAATGTCTCCCGCCTTACCTTAAATCAGAACCAGATCTCGGATATATCGCCGCTGACGGATTTGGGCAGGTCGCTGTGCTGGCTGGAGCTGAATGAAAACCAGCTCACTGACATCGGCCCGCTGGCAGAGTGCGGGCGGTTGTGGGAGTTATCGTTACGCCACAATCGAATTACCGATATCGGTCCGCTAAAAAATTTAGACAGGGTGAGCTATCTTTGGCTGAGTGATAATGCGATCGCTACGCTTCCGGATTTATCCGGAATGACTGCCCTTGTTCAACTGGATTTGTCTGATAATCATATAACAACAGAGGAATGGAAAAAGGCCAGGCTGCCGGAAGGGATCTTTGAAGTTTATCTTTCCGGAAATCCGATTACGGACTTTGAACCTGCTCCGGGCAATCCTGATTTTAATATTGTTTTTAATGGGAACACGTTCAATACAGGTATTTTTAAAAATAGAAAAGGTGGAAATGAAACGGAAGATGGCGGCTGACGCTGCTGTTATTTTAGAAACAGGAGGATATCATGGAGTACAGGGATGAAAAAATTGCAGAACTAAAGAGGGAAAGGCGCCGCCTGAAATATACGGATATCACAGGGGAGGGCGTATTTATCAGCGATGTATTTGTAACTTTTGGTCCCAGGGAAATTCTGGGCGCGGCGCGGCTGTATATACCGGACACGTTTATCGAGATGCCAAAGGAGGTTCAGCGGATGAAATTTCCCTCAGTCAGCAGGCCGCAGGTGATTCTCACTTCTCTGGACAGCAGCGTGAATTTTGCTTTCAGCCTTGTGGATATCCGGACGCCGGACAGCCAGATTGGGACTTTGACATTACAGATGAAGGAGACGCTCAAAACAGCCAATCCGGCTGCGGTCTTTTATATAGAGGAATCAGAGCTTCTTGACAGCGGGCGCCCGCTCTGTATGTTTGATTTTAAAAATTTTGGCGTAGACGGGCCCATGTACAACATGACGTGTTTTACGCCGCTTGGTCCGCAAACGCTGCATGGAACATTTATCTGCCCTGAACAGGATGCGGGGGAATGGAAATACATGGCCTGGGCGGCGTTTAAGACAATCCGTGCGATGAAACAAAAGGAATGAGCGAAGGGAGTGAAAATAATGGATCGGCTTGAACAAATACGGGACTATTTGCAGCCTTATCTGGTGGGGCGCATGTTTGAAAAAACTGAGGCGGCGGGTATGCAGAAGGACAGGGATCGTCTGCTTCCTCAGGCGGCGGATCTGCTTTTGGCGGCCTTAAAGCGCCAGGAAGCGCAGCCGCAATGGCAGCCGTCCTATATGAGTTTGTTCCACCTGATGACAGGGCTGCTCACAGGCAGCCATGAGTATGAGCTGGCTGTGTCGGATCAGCAGTTGTATCTGGATGAGCTTCGGGTCGCGCGTTTCTGGAGCCCGGATTTTCTTTATTCGGACAGGCAGGGAAAGCAAAACGTGGGAAGCGCTCTGAAAGAACAGTTTGTGCGTCTTAACCATTACGAGATTTCCTATGCAGAGAGGTTTGTTTTTTATTCATGCCGCAGCATCGCGGGTGTATACTGGAAGGAACGCCTTGGTGAAATCACGGCTCTCAGGGAATTTAAGAGCCTGAAAAAAGCCCGTCCGTTCCGGTTCCTTTTCGGAGACTATATGGGCGAAATGCACACAGTTTGGGAGTATGAGGAGGTATAACAGGATGGCAGGGAGAGGTATATTCGGCAGCAGCTTTTCTATGAGTAATGAGTTTAATTTCAAAGGGAAAAAGACAGAGATGAAAAGCAGGGGTGAAGCGTGTATCCCTGTTTCGATGAGCGAGGCAGAGCCGCCTGCAGATAACGCCTCCTTTGTACCGCTGATCCTGGGAGCCCTTCCGGCATGCTCCGGAGCCAGGGAACCGTCGCCGCTTGAACAGTCTGTTATGGGAGCCGTCAGCGCGGCCGGGAGAATCGGGATAACGCAGGATTCACTTACATCCCGGTATATTTGCAGCTACAGCCTGCCGCTTAAGAAGGTGGTAAATGGAGCTGTTGCCAGAAGCGGGAGGATAAGCGGGGACGAGCTGAACCAGCTCCTGCAGACTTTGATGGACGGATGGCTCGGGGAGCCGGGTTCTGGTTTTATATCATATAAACAGATTCTGGCCTGGCAGATGCAGAAGGCTGTCCTCCCGGATTTTATGAAAGGACTGCAGGGGGATGTCTGTGCGATGACAGGAGATCCGGTCAATGCCAATACAGGAAATTTTGTTTATGAAAAAGAGGACTTGCTGATTTCCGACAGGGAACAGCTCTGTTTCCGGATCTTTTATAACAGCATGGATAAGCGCTCCGGAACCATGGGCATGGGGTGGCGGCATAACTATGAGGTTCGGCTGATGGTTGAAACGGATCGCTACACGATCCTCCGTGAGGACGGACGCGAGGAAGTTTTCCTGCGCTATAAGGGGGACGCTCCTGAACCGCTGTTTGGCCTTCCCTGCCGCCTGACGCTGGATAAGGACGGATATATTTATGAGGCGCAGAAGGGCGCTGTGTACTGTTTTGACCGCGGGGGAATGCTGTTTAAGAGGGTCGATCCAGATGGACGGGAGCTTTTATTTTCATATGACAAAAACGGGAGGCTGAGCAGAGTTCGCAGCCATGAAGGCAATTCCCTTCTATTTGAATATGATCCATTTAGCGGTTATCTGACAGGAGTGAGGGATCAGGAGGGCAGGCGCGCGGCATTTGCATACGAGATAAACCGGTTGAAACAGGCGTCAGACGCGGCAGGGCAGGTTTTTGTTTATGAATACGGGACAGATAAACGGGTGCGCAGAATCCGCAATCAGGAAGGCGTTTATGTCGTTGAAAACACTTATGACAATCGCGGCCGTACAATAAGGCAGCGATTTGCCGATGGGAGTGAAATGCGGTTTGATTATCAGGATTACTTAAACCGCACGCTTGTGACAGAGAGGGATGGGGCTAAGACTGCCTATATACATGACGGGATGTTCCGGAATGTGGAGACGATTTGTGCGAGGTGAGGTTCCATGGTGGAAAAAGTTACTGCGATCTTTGTTTCGATTATGGCAGGGGGAAAGAAAGACACATCCATGTGGAAACGCGGTATCGGTTTATATTTATCAGGGGTGTTTGCTTCGGCTATCATTGCCGGATTGACTCTTTTTGTGATTCCGGCCATAAACCGTTCACAAAAAGAATCACGCTTAGTAAATGATACAGAAGAATGGCCCGCAATATTTGAAAAGAACCGGACAGAAATGGAGATGCTGGAGGACTATTATAACCGTATCGAAAACTGGGACTTTTCATGTGTTTACTTTTGGGCTGAACGTAAACACATGTATCAGTGTTATAGTGGGGATTTAGACCGGAAATATGTAACAGATGAGGATTATGTTCCTAAAGAATTTTTAGAATTTTCTTTGAAAAGCGGGGACTTTCCAAAAGACGGATGCAGGGTTATCCTGCAGGGGGATTATTGGAAAAGCCCGAAGTTTTCTCTAAATATAAGTCTGGCGGATATTTCTCCGGATTCCAGGATATTAATTGTTGATATTTCCAGGTATGGAAACAAGGAATTCTTCTATTTATATTCTCCGAACGGTTTTCCGGCCGTAGAAGAGAGGGAATATGAAAGCCTGGCTATAAAGTCTTTGGGAAATGGCTGGTATTCTATTATCGCAGAACAGGGAGGGGAGTTACAGTATTGATACATGCTTTATTAAAACATAGATGGTCATTTTGTATAGCAACAGCCGGATTTCTGTCTGGAAGCGCAATATTGTATCTGTTTGCAGCATGGCCGTTGTTCCATTTTGTGAAGCCAGGCCGGAAGGGGGAATTTTATAATAATGTTGATGATATGGCGGCATTTTTTATAAATAACAGGGATGATTTTGAATATTTGGAATCATATTTTAGTGAGGACAGGGAGTGGGAGTTTACGTTTTATCAATACGAGAGCGAGTGGCACGGAGGGCATATGACATATCGTTACCGTACAATTGGAGGCAATATATGGATGAATTATCATGATGTTTTAGAGGAAGATGAGATATCTATAGTGTCTGAGAATTTAAAGGAATTTCTGGATTTTGCAGCCGGGGGGAACGAAATCTGGAGCATTGTTCTTCATGGCGACGCGGATGTGCTGGATCCTCATGATGAGAATAAGCGATATTTGGAAGTGAGATGTTATGAAGGGGAAGAAATCATTTCATATTTGTATGCGCCGCTGGATTCGTTGAATGAGGATAATTGGGAGCAACTGATGCCTTTGGAAGACGGGTGGTATTTGGGCATTGACCAATATATCCCCGTAAAGCTGGAGGAGGCGGTATGGGAGTATTAACAGAAATGACGGAAAACAGCTTCCCCAAAAAAGACCGCATACCTTCGTAATTATCCGGATTATTATGATTGTTGTTTTCACAATTATCGGATATTATATATATAATAGAGATCAGGCCAGTGATCGCACTGAATTGGACGAAGCTCTGGAGTACCGCCCTCTTCCGTTCAGTGTGGAAAATGACTATATAGCAGAATGGTCGGATACTGTCTTAGAAACCAGAATCAGAGAACAGCTCGGGAAAGAAAAAGGAGGTATTTATTTAAGCGATCTCTGGGACTGCGCTGATTTGTGGCTGAATACAGATTTGGATTCTCCCAGTCCGGAATTCATTACGGATATCAGCGATTTAACCGGACTTAAAAATCTGACAGGTCTGCAGTTAAACTTTAACCGAGTCACAGATATCAGCGCAGTAGCTACAATGGATAATCTTAACAAATTATTGCTTCATGGAAATCCAATCCTGGATTTTCACCGTTAGAAGCATTATCACGGTTAAGATACGTAAACTTAAGCGGCACGCATATGAAGGGCGAGGATCTTAAATGTTTGTCTCATCTCAAGTATTTAAGAATGCTGTATCTGGATTTTAATGAAATTGAAAATCTGGACGGATTACAAAATTTAAATGCGTCGTTTCTTTCATTGCGGAGAAACCAAATTTCAGATATCACTCCCCTGGCAGGTTCACAAAAGACGTTGTGGTATTTAGATTTAAGTGAGAACCAGATAGAAGATATCAGCATTTTGGAAAACTTCAGCAGATTAGAAGATCTGACGCTATGCCATAATAACATAACTGATATAGAGGCAATAAAAAAATTAAAGCGCCTGGAGTTTCTGGATTTGAGATATAATAATATTTCCGAATTACCGGATTTTACGGATATGGCTTCCTTACGTTATTTAGACCTATCTGATAATAATATAACAACAGAGGAATGGAAAAAAATAAGGCTGCCTCAGTCCCCCATCACGATATATTTGTCAGGTAATCCCATTACTGATTTGGAAACGGAACGCGATTACCCTTTTTTAAAGATTATCATGGATGAGTAATCTGTTTTTATATTGATTACGCATAAGCATATCATCGGGGAACATTATGGAAAAAGAAGCTCGCAGCAAAGACAAAAAGAAACTTTAAAATTGGAATGATTTTAGGAATTCTTTTTTCATGTTCGCATTATTTATCAGCGGCAGTCATTTAATTCATCAGCGCGCTGAAGGCAGGCTGCGGGAAGAATTGAAAAAACAGCCGTATAAAGTTTCATTAGAACCGGGAAATGACCGCCTGATAGAATGGAATGATATTGCTGACACCACAGCAATCGGCGTCATGAAAAATATGGTCAAATTATCCTTGGTGGAAATCTCGTTCAGGATATATCACCGAGTGTTAATCGCCCTGTGATTTTGGCCTGAATGTTGTCGCCCATTGTTCCTCCTTAATGGTAAAAAAAATAGAGCATATAGACTTCGGTTCCTATATGCTCTAACGCTGTTCCTATATGTTATTCTGATTGATATGATTGATTATACTAACTGAATAACCTCAGATTTGATTTCTTTTATGTCACTTTCCGGTAATTCGGGGAAATATTCGCTGACTTCGTCAATATTTATTTTCCCTTTTTTTAACATAAGTATTGCTTTTTCCATTAGAGCTTCTCTTTTAATATCTTTAGCATAAGTCCTCATAATCTGCTCATCGTCAAATAAACTCATCATAATCGTTACGACCTCCACTTCCTTGTTACTTAAATACTGTTTTAAGATATTCCTATCCTTGCAAATACGGATTGTTTCTGTAACCGCCTGTTTTGTCATTCCGTATTCTTTAATCTGCTCGTTAAAAACCTTGCAAAAAACAATGTACTCATTGATTATATTGTCCTTGTCACTCTCATATATGACTTTAGCTTTTATCTCGATATCAATATCTGCACCGTTAAAAAACTCTTGCGATAAAGATATTGTATCGGGTTTTCTGCCTTTGCTGCCTGTATATATTACATATAATTCAGGTTTTGGCATTTTAACTTTCTTGCTTTTATATAGGCTCTGGCTGGTTCGCTCGAAATATTCATGGTAACTGTGTGCTAAATACAGCAGTATTCTGATTAAAATATTTACCGTCCAACTGGCTTGCGCTTCTAACAACAAAAGCAATCTGTTGTTACCTGCCATTATACCCAAATCATTATAGAGATTATCTGTCAAAACATTGTCTATCGTTACAATATCCAGTGTGTTCTCTGTTACGTCTGTATCTTCTGGGTGCAATGCTTTGTATAGTTTCAACAAATTCTTTTTATCTTGGAAGAGGTCTAAAAACACACTGTTTTTTGCGGTGCGCTTTGCCTTAATTTCCTGCGTCTGCTTTATATCGTCCGACACTTTCTTACCTCGATTTTTAAAAATCTGTGACACAAGATACAATGTATCCTGCTCCTGTAACATTTCAATTATACAAAAAAAAGCCTGTCTATACAATAAAATTCACATTAAATTTCTTCCTCCCCACGGGAACGTTTGTTTCTCTTGCATATCGCCCGGAAGAAAAGTATAATAAGGATATGCTGTTCAAAGGAGAAGAAAGTATGCCGGATACAGAAGAGCCTGGGAAGAGAGAGAAGACGAAGCGTGAATTTATGCGCGAGACGATCGTGAAGCCGC
This sequence comes from Otoolea muris, assembly GCF_943193115.1. Classification (NCBI taxonomy): domain Bacteria; kingdom Bacillati; phylum Bacillota; class Clostridia; order Lachnospirales; family Lachnospiraceae; genus Otoolea; species Otoolea muris. The sequence continues at coordinate 32,424 of NZ_CALPCY010000031.1, read as the reverse complement.
CTTTATCGAAACGGCAGCTTGTAAAGCGGCTGTGCCTGTTTGTCTGCCTGTCAGTGCTGTTTGGGGCGCTGGCGGCGGTTAGCTTTGTGCTGTCTAAACCGCTGGCGGATCGGTATCTGGGAGCGGAGGAGCCGAGCGAGAGCCCTACGATTCTGTTTACAAAGGACGAGCCGGAGACAACGGCCGCCCCGGCGGAGACAGAGGCGCCGGAGCCGTCCGAAGAGGAGACGTTTGAGGCGGAGCTTCTGGAGGATGCTGTTGAAAAGGTGATGGCCGGCTACAGCTTTTCGCAGCAGAACTTAGATTCTTTAAGCAGCGTTCTGCGTGATATCGGAACGCAGTCGGATAAGGGGATTGTGACGGTCAGCCCCGGAAAGCAGCAGACGGATTTATTCGGGAATCCGGTGGAAAATACTACGAGCTATGCAGGCGCGGTGATTGCGCAGACCAGCGGGGAATACCTGATTTTTACGTATGCGGACGCTGTGCGGCAGGCGGATTATATCTCGGTTTTATTTTATAACGGGACGGAGGCGGCCGGGGAGGTGCGCCAGATCGACGGGGTAAACGGCATGGCGGTCCTGGCTGTGAAGGCCGCGAGCATGGACAGTGAGACGCGCTCGGAAGTGAAGGTTCTGAATCTGGGCAATTCGTATTCAGTCCGGATTGGCGATATGGTGCTCGGGGTTGGAGCGCCGTCCGGCATGGTTCATTCCCTGACATATGGGATTGTCTCCTATGTGGCCAGGGATGTGCAGGTTCCGGACGGAATTACCAGAGTCCTTTATACGGATATCAGGAGCAATTCCGGCGCGGGAACATTTCTGGTTAATACAGCGGGCGAGATCGTGGGCTGGACGACGGCGCAGTACGGGACAGAGGACGGCGGGGGACTGACGGCGGCTGTCAGCATATCGGATTATAAGACTGTGCTGGAAAAGATGACGAACAACAGCCCTGCGCCGTATTTCGGAATCCGGGGGCAGGAGATCAGCGAGGCAATGGGCGAGACGGGGATTCCCCGGGGCGTCTATGTGACAGAAGCTCTTGCGGGCAGCCCGGCTTATGACGCGGGGATTCAGAACGGCGATATTATCGTGCTGTTTGGGGAAAAGGAGATCCTGACATTTAAGGAGCTTCAGACGCAGATCGAAACCTGCCAGTGCGGGACAGCCGTGGCCGTGAAGGTGATGCGCCGTGGCCGCGAGGGCTATACGGAGCTGGAGTATAAGGTAGATATCAGAGCCAGGTAAACGCGCCTGGCTTTCTGAATGGGAGACTACGGCAGAAAGGAAAGGACTACATATCGTATGAAGTATATTGAACAATTCCGTGAAGGAATGCGCATTTCGGACATTTATCTGTGCAAGACGAGGCAGCTTGCGGTGACGAAGAACGGAAAAGAATACGCATCCGTTATTTTACAGGATAAAACAGGGACCATTGATTCCAAGATTTGGGATCTGAGTTCTCCGGGGATTGGGGATTTTGAGCCGCTCCAGTATGTCCATGTGGACGGAGATGTGACCGTATTCCAGGGATCTAATCAGTTGAATATCAAGCGCATCCGTCAGGCCGGGGCCGGCGAGTATGTGGAAGAGGATTACCTGCCTGTAAGTTCCAAAGATATAAAGGAAATGTATCAGGAATTGAAGGCGCTGATTCAGTCCATGAGGGATCCGTATTTAAAACAGCTTTCAGCCAGCTATTTTATAGAAGACAGGGATTTTGTGAAGCGCTTCTGCTTCCACTCTGCGGCGAAAAGCGTGCATCACGGATTTGTGGGAGGGCTGCTGGAGCACACATTGAGCGTGATGAAGCTATGCGATTATTATACAGAGGCGTATCCGATGCTGAAGCGTGATCTGCTGCTGACGGCCGCGCTGTTTCACGATATCGGGAAGACGAAGGAGCTCTCAGCTTTTCCGGAGAATGATTATACGGATGACGGGCAGCTTTTGGGGCATATCATTATCGGAACGGAGATGGCGGCAGAGCGGATAAAGGAGATCCCGGGCTTCCCGGAGAAGACAGCGGTGGAGCTCAAGCACTGTATTTTGGCGCATCACGGAGAGCTGGAGTATGGTTCTCCGAAGAAACCGGCGCTGCTGGAGGCGCTGGCCTTAAGCTTTGCGGATAATACGGATGCCAAGATGGAAACCATGACAGAGATTCTGAAAGGGGCCGGTGAGAATAACGGATGGCTGGGATACAGCCGGCTTCTGGAGACGAATGTGAGGAAGACGCTGTAGGGCTGCCGGCCGTGATGGAGGTTTTGATGAAATGGTTTGACGGAAAACGAAGAGAGAGCGGGGAATGCCTTCTGGCGGCGGGGATTTTGGCCGCGGCTTTTGCGTGGTTTCATTTTTCCAGCGTATGGGCGTCTTCGGATACGCTGTATTTCCTGAATGAGCTGAGCCGCGTCTCTGTGTCTGAGCTTCTCTGGTCCCGGTTTGAGAATGTGACGAGCCGTGTGGTACTGGAGGCGATCCTGTTTTTCTTTCTTAAGCATTCGCCGGTATGGTTTTATGTATGCAACACAGCAGTCGTTATACTGACCGTCTTTATGCTGGGTTTTTATGGAAGGGAGATGGGCAAGCGCTGTTTTCGCATGGAGGAAGCGCCGCCATTTTTCTGGCTGCTGACCGTTTTTCTGTTTTTTTGTTATCCTTTCGGGGATATGACGGTCGCAGGGGTTCCGGGAAGCTTCATAAACTATGTGTGGTCCGGAACCTTTGGGATGGCGGCGCTGCTTCCGCTGTGCCTGCTTCTCATGAATCGGGGGGAAGGGGTGTACAGCAAAAAGCTGTGGCTTCTTTCAGCCCTGTGCGTCATCCCGGCCGCGAATATGGAGCAGCCGGCCGCGCTGCTGTTTTTCTTTCTTCCGGCCGGGGCGGTTTATCTGTTCAGGAAAGGCGTAAAAAGCAGGGGGATTCTCGTCCTGTGGGGACTTACCATTTGTTCCATGGCGTTTTTGCTGAGCCAGGGCAACGCCGTCCGGGTGGAGATGTCCGCGCAGGCTTACTGGCCGGAGTTTACAGAACTGAATCTGATGCAAAAGCTGTGGAACGGGGTTGCTTCGACAATGAATTATCTGTTGTGCATCCCTAATATGATTTTTCTGAGCTTTGCGGTATTGCTGGCGCTTCTGGCGCTGTCTTCTCCGCAGAAAAGTGTGCTGTGGCGTCTGAGCGGCCTGATTCCGCTTTTCTGGGAAGGCGTGATCCTGGCGGCAAAGGCGGCGGGGAAACTGCTTGGCCGCGATCTGCTGCGCTGGTTTAACGGAGTGGAGGATTTAAGCCTTGGGACGGAGCTGAGCCCCCTGGGCGCAGGGCTGCCTCTGTTTTTGCAGGCTCTTGTGCTCGGGTCGGCAGTTTTGTTTCTATGGCAGTATCTCGATACCGTATTTTGGAAAATCTCGATAATCGGCCTTTTGGGAATTGGATTTGCCAGCCGCGTGCTGATGGGATTTTCTCCTACCCTATTTGAATCCCATATGAGGACGTTCTACTATATGTATCTGACGATCCTGGCGGCAGAGCTCTGCCTGGCAGCCGGACTTGGCAAATGTTCCGCAAAGTATTATCGGTTTTACTGGGTTTTTATCGCTTTGCTGGGGAATGCCAATTTTGTCAGAGTGGTGCTGAAGATAGCCGGATGAGGTTTTTTGGATGGAAGAGAGCAGTTTTCGTAAAAAGGTGACATGGTTTAATTTTATATGCTGCCTGTTCGTGATATGGAATCATGCCGGAAATGCGGAGCTGTTTCTGGGAGAGGCGTCGGCCGGACATCCGCTTTATGTGTTTGAGTATACGACGACGCCCAGGCTGCTCCGTATCTGCATCCCCGGCTTTATCATGCTGACAGGGTATCTGTTTTACCGCGGATTTGATATGGGACAGCTCCGGGAAAAATGGGCGCGGCGTGTGAAAAGCCTGCTGGTTCCGTATCTGTTCTGGAACGCGGCCTATTATGCGGGTTATGTGGCGGCCAGCCGGATCGGGGCGCTGAGGGCGGTAATCAACCGCCCGGTGCTGGCGGTGACGCTGAGCGGATTTTTGCAGGCGGTTCTGCATTATTCCTTTAATCCGGTGTTCTGGTTTATGTATCAGATTATCCTCCTGGTAGCACTGGCCCCGGTTCTCTATCTGATATTAAAAAATGTGTGGACCGGGCTGGCCTTCTTTTGCTTTGTGCTCATCCGGATCTACCAGCAGAGGCAGTTTCCCGGTTTGAATCCCGACGCGGTTTTGTACTATTCGGCAGCGGCATTTGCAGCGCTGCACGGACGCCGGCTCGTGGAAGCGCCCTGGAACGGACGGCGCGCCGGGGCGGGATTGCTTCTGATTGGCATTGGGATGATGCTGGGGCATTTTTATTACACAAGCGGACAGGTGGTCGCGATTGTGCTGTGCCAGCTTCTGGTTCCGGCCGGGGCATGGCTTCTTGTACCGGAACGTATCCTGGGCCGGGTCAGGCCGTTTATGACCTGTACGTTTTTTATTTATGCCTTTCACTTTATTCCGGTGAGGCTGATCAATAAGCTCTGCGCGGCGAGATTCCCGGGAAATGCGTGGGCGGCCGGGATATTGTTTGCAGTTATGCCGGCTGTGGCTGTGGCCGTGTGCTATCAGGCGGCCCGGTTTATGAGAAAATACGCGCCGCGGGTGTGGGCGGTTGTGAATGGGGGGAGGTAGACGAAAGAATGATTGTTGTTACAGTTCATAGCATTTTATACTTGACTTCACCCAGGCAAAATGCTATTATGAAGAAGAAAAAAGGCGGCGATAAAGCAGCCGCCTCTTGGCCTTTAATGATTGCTTATGCAATCATCAGCCGACCCATCAGATGCCGCGAAGCTAGCTGATGGGTCCTTTTTTGTCTGTCCTTTACGCCGTTCTATGTAAGACTGACACTTTTCGGTTAATGCAAGTACGCCTGTAAGGCCGCTTACAATACCGCCGAAGATGCTTACAATACGACCAATGATGTCCAAAAGTCCCATAGACCCGCTCCTCCTTTCATTGGTGTTTTGCACACCTGTGGCATAGTCTTAGGATACGAAAGATCTCCTAAGGCTATCCCAAAGGTGTGCATGCGCCAAATCGGGAGTGCCGCCCGCTAATCTGATGTTTTTTATTATAAAGGAATTTGGGAAAGAATGGAATGTATAATGTATAAAATTTGTCGAAATATTTCGGGTGGCGCGGGCCTGCCTTTCCGGCTGTCAGGTTAAGTCTGTCAATACCACGTAACAGTTTAAAAATTGTCTGGATTGTTACATTACTACACTAACAGGCTTTCACAAATTCTCAAAATAAAAGGGATTGACGTATTCCCCCCCTGCGGTTATAATTTCATTACACTCCAAACATCCGGACAGCCCAAGCTGCCCTGTCCCGCCGAAGCGGGGGAAGATAGAGGGGAGTTTTTTCATAGCTGCAAAGCAGACAGTCAGTTTACCGAAACCAGTAAATCAGTTAATAAGTGATCAAATACAGATGCCAGGAAGGTATTTCTGCCCGGAAGGGCGGGGCTTTTCTGGTATTTTTATGTCTTTGGACAGTCTTTGAGAGAGGAGAGCATGAATTTTGGCAGGAAAACGAATAGACATCCGGCTTTATCATGGAAAGAGAAAACGAAGAGTTTCCGCCGCGGCAGCCTGCCTGGCGGCGTGCGCATGGTTTGCGGCGGGCTGTGGGGGCGGCGCGGCGGACAGCCAGCCGGTTAAAGAGGTGAGGGAAACCCGCGCGGGGGACGGCGCGCAGGCTTTGGAAGCCGGAGCTCCATCAAAAAGCCGGAATTCGGTTATTGTGGTTATGTCCCCGAATTCCGAGCCGGCGGCGGGCTTTGATCCGGTTTACGGATGGGGGGCGGGGGAGCATGTGCATGAACCGCTGATCCAGAGCACGCTTACGGTGACGAAGCCGGATCTGACGATTGGATATGACCTGGCGACGGATATAGAGGTGTCGGAGGATGGGATGGCCTGGACGGTGTCCATACGGGATGACGCGCGTTTTTCGGACGGGGAGCGGCTGACGGCAGAGGATGTGGCTTTTACATATAATTTACTGCGGGACAGCAGCTCTGTGAATGATTTCACAATGCTTAAGGAGGCGCGGGCGCTGGATGATACGACCGTGGAATTTGTGATGGAACGGCCGTTTTCCATCTGGCCGTACACTATGGCGATTACCGGGATTGTGCCGGAACATGCCTACGGCCCGGATTACGGGAGCCATCCGATCGGTTCCGGGCGGTATGTTCTGAAACGGTGGGACAGGGGGCAGCAGGCGATCTTGGAGGCGAATCCGGATTATTACGGCGATGCGCCGAATATGGAACAGGTGACGGTGCTTTTTATGGAGGAGGACGCCGCTTTTGCGGCCGTGCTGTCCGGGCAGGCGGATGCAGCGTATACAGCGGCTTCGTATGCGGATCAGGAGGCGGCCGGGTATTCGCTGCTTGCGTGCGAGACAGTGGATAACCGCGGCTTTAACCTGCCCGCGATTGAGGCGGAGGAGAGGAATGGGCTTTTAATCGGAAATGATTTTACAGCGGATGTGCGGGTGCGCCGCGCGATCAACCTGGCGATTGACCGGGAAGAGATGATCGCAAATGTGCTGAACGGATACGGGAAGCCGGCCTGGAGCGTCTGTGATAAAGCCCCATGGTACAATGAGGCGGCGGAGGCATCCGGCGGCCGGGAGGAGGCGAGGCGGCTGCTCACAGAGGCCGGCTGGGCGCCCGGGGAGGACGGGATCCTTGTAAAGGATGGGATGCGCGCAGAGCTGACATTTCTCTACGCGGCCAATGATTCAGTCCGCCAGGCGCTGGCGGCGGATACGGCGAATCAGCTAAAGGAGATCGGGATCGACGCCTCGATCCGGGGCGTTGGCTGGGATACGGCGTACGACGAGGCGCAGTCACAGCCGCTTATGTGGGGCTGGGGAGCGCATACGCCGATGGAGTTATATAATATTTACCACACCATGGAGGGGACGGGGCTCGCGGCGTATTCGCCTTATGCGAACGCGTCAGTGGATGCCTATATGGACGAGGCGCTCGCGTCGCGGGATCTGGAGGCGTCCTATGAGCTCTGGAAAAAGGCCCAGTGGGACGGGAAAAACGGAATCACGGCGCAGGGAGATATTCCATGGGTGTGGCTGGTGAATATCGATCATTTATACTGGGTGCGGGACGGCCTGCATGTGGCTGAGCAGAAGATTCACCCGCACGGCCACGGTTGGTCGATTGTAAACAATGTGGATCAGTGGGAGTGGCGGTGATGGAAGGCAGCATGACGGGATATATTGGAAAACGGTTTATGAGGCTTTTGCTGTTTCTTGCGGCAGTAAGCGCCGCCTCTTTTTTCCTGCTGTCGCTTTCTCCGGTGGATCCCTTAAAGAGCAATGTGGGCCAGGCGGCCCTGGGTTCCATGTCGCAGGAGCAGATTAAGCGGCTGGAAGCCTACTGGGGCGTGGGGGTTCCGGCCGGGAGACGGTTTCTTTTCTGGCTGTCCGGGGTTCTTAAGGGGGACTTTGGCATGTCGCTTCTCTACCGCCGTCCGGTGATGGAGGTGATTGGGGAAAAGACGTCCAATTCCCTGTGGCTGATGGCGTCGGCCTGGCTGTTTTCCGGAGGGCTCGGTTTTCTGCTGGGCGTCATTTCCGGGGTGAAAAGGGGACAGTGGCAGGATCGTCTGATCACGGCCTGGTGTATGGTGACGGCCGGGACGCCGGCGTTCTGGCTGGCTATGATGCTTCTGATGCTTCTGGCTGTCCGGTTTCCTGTTTTTCCGATAGGCTTCAGTCTTCCCGTGGGTATGGCGGCGCAGGAGGCGACGCTTGCGGATCGTCTGAGACATGCATTTCTCCCGGCGCTGGCGCTGGGGCTTACGGGCGTGTCGAATATAGCCATGCATACAAGGAGCAAGATGATTGAGGTAATGGAAAGCGATTACATCTGCTATGCCAGGGCCAGGGGGGAGCGGGGATGGCGGCTGATACGGCGTCATGGCCTGCGGGGCCTTATGCTCCCGGCGATCACGCTGCAGTTTGGCTCGATCAGCGAGATTTTCGGCGGCTCTGTGCTGGTGGAAGCGGTGTTTTCCTATCCGGGGCTCGGGCAGGCGGCTGTCACGGCGGGGCTGGGGGGCGATGCGCCGCTGCTTATGGGAATTACGCTGATCAGCGCCGTTCTTGTATTTACAGGAAATTTCGCCGCGGATTTGCTGTATCTGGCGGCGGATCCCAGGATGCGCGCAGGCACAGGCAGGAAAGGGGGCGGACGTCATGTCCATGGAGGCTCATGAGACGGAAAAAAACGGGGAGAGAAGACCGGGGACGTCATGGGTCAGGCTGATTTTTTACAGCCAGAGGGGCCGGATTGCGGCGGGCGTCATATGTGCGGCTGTTTTTCTGACGGCAATCGCTTTTCTGGGAAATATCTGGCTTGAGGATGCCATGGCCGTGGATTTTTCCAGAAAAAATCTCCCGCCGGGCCCTCTGTATCTGTTTGGGACAGACTGGCTGGGGCGAGATATGATGAAACGGACAATAGCCGGGCTTTCCCTGAGTATCCGTTTGGGCTGTGTGACAGCGGCGGCGGGCGCTTTGATCGCTCTGGCTCTCGGGACAGCGGCGGCGCTCATGGGTCGGGCAGTGGACGGGCTGATTTCAGGGCTGATTGATCTGATGCTGGGAATCCCCCATATGCTGTTGCTGATCCTGATTTCCTATGCGGCCGGAAAGGGCTTTCGCGGGGTGGCGGCTGGGATCGCCCTGACACACTGGCCGTCCCTGGCAAGGCTTCTGCGCGCGGAGGCGCTGCAGATCAAAACGAGCCAGTATGTGGGTATTTCGCAGAAGCTGGGGATGAGTCCGTTTCAGGTTGCCGCCCGTCATCTGCTTCCGCAGCTCGCGCCGCAGTTTTTGACCGGTCTTATTCTCCTGTTTCCGCATGCCATTCTCCATGAGGCGTCGATTACTTTTCTGGGCTTTGGCCTGCCTCCGGAGACGCCGGCAGCGGGCGTGATTTTGTCAGAGAGCATGTCGTATCTGATGACGGGAAAATGGTGGCTGGCGGTATTTCCGGGAGCGGCGCTTGTGTCAGTGGTTCTTGCGTTCGAGTGGCTGGGACAGGGCTTAAAAGCCCTTCTGGATCCGGGAAGCGCGCATGAGTAGCAGGGGGTGTGTCAATGGAAGAAAACATTCTTTTGAAAATCCGGGATCTGCATATCCGATTTACACAATATGACAGGGGGCTGAAAAGAAGGGAGCTCCACCCGGTGCGGGGGCTGAGCTGCGATGTGGAAAAGGGAAAGCTGACAGCCGTCGTGGGGGCCAGCGGTTCGGGAAAAAGCCTTTTGGCCCATGCGATCATGGGGATTTTGCCTTATAACTGCCGTATGGAGGGCGCGATCGATTACGATGGGCAGCGGCTTGACGGCAGGCGTCTTGCGGCGCTTCGCGGAAATGAGATTACCCTGGTTCCGCAGGGCGTTTCTTATCTGGATCCCCTGATGCGGGCAGGGGAGCAGATACGCGGGGGCAGGAAAGACTCGGCGGCGCGGGAAAAATGCAGGCAACTCTTAAAACGCTACGGCCTGGGTCCGGAAACGGAACGGCTTTATCCGCATCAGCTCTCCGGAGGCATGGCAAGGCGCATCCTGATCGCGTCGGCCCTGATGGGAGATCCGAGGCTAATCATTGCCGACGAGCCCACCCCCGGGCTTGACGCGCATACGGCCAGGCGGGTGGCCGGGCATTTTAAAGAGCTGGCCTGCGGGGGAGCCGCGGTTCTCCTGATCACGCACGATCTGGAGCTGGCGCTGGAATGCGCGGACAGGATATTGATATTTTATGAGGGAAACGTGATTGAGGAGGCGGATCCCGGCGATTTCCGGGCGGGAAGGAATCTGAAGGAGCCGTATACGCGGGCGCTGTACCATGCCATGCCGGAGAATGGCTTTCAAGTATGGGAGGAGGCGGATCGATGAGGCTTAGGGCTGAGGAGATATCCTTTCAATACGGGAGGGGAAAGGGACAGATCTTGGATCGCATTTCCATCTGCGTGGATGAGGGCGAGCGGGTGGGACTGACCGCGCCGAGCGGATTTGGAAAAACGACGCTTTGCCGGCTGCTCGCCGGATATGAGAGGCCGGATAAAGGGCGCGTGCTGCTCGATGACAGGCCGGTGGAGACATACAAAGGCCGTCTGCCCGTGCAGATGATCTGGCAGCACCCGGAGCAGTCCGTAAATCCCAGATGGAGGATGAAGCATGTTCTGAAAGAGGGCGGGGAGATCTCCGCGGAGCTGATCCGGCGGCTGGGGATCCGGGAAGAATGGATGGAACGTTTTCCGTCAGAGCTGTCAGGGGGCGAGCTGCAGCGCTTCTGCATCGCCCGGGCGCTGGGGGAGGGGACGAAGATTCTTTTGGCGGATGAGATTACGGCGATGCTGGATATGGTGACGCAGAGCCTGGTTTGGAATGTGGTGCTGGAGGAGGCAAAGAGGCGGGGAATTGGGGTTTTGGCGGTGAGTCATAGCGAGGGGGTGTTGGAGAGGGTTTGTACGAGGCGGGTTATAATGCAATGGTGATGCCTTTGGTTTATGTGTGTGCGGGTTGTGGCAGATCGTAAGAGGGGGCCAGCGACAGCCCGCCTGTATTAAGAATTGACGAACCAGTGTGATTCATATTACAATTAAAACAGCGCGACAGGAGGCAGGAGATGGATATAAAAGAAATGCTCCATAATGTCCGTGAAGGGCATATGAGTATCGAGGAAGCGGAAGAAAGACTTAAGAACCTCCCCTATGAGGATCTGGGCTTTGCGAAGCTGGATCTGCACAGGAAGCTGCGTTCCGGTTTCCCGGAAACGGTTTTCTGCGAGGGAAAGCCGGATGCGTATCTTGCTTCTATCTTTGAGACATTGCACCGTGAAAACGGAGAGGTACTGGGGACGCGGGCGTCAAGGAGCCAGTTTGAGCTGGTGCGGGAGCGTATTCCCGGCATTCTGTATGATCCGATCTCGCGGATTTTGAGGATAGAGCAGGAGGGAAAGCGTCTGTATGGCTGCGTGGCGGTCTGTACCGGGGGCACGGCGGATATTCCGGTGGCGGAGGAAGCGGCGCAGACAGCGGAATTTTTCGGGTGCTTTGTGGAACGGTTTTATGATGTGGGGGTGGCGGGCATACACCGTCTGCTCTCGAAGCGGGAACAGATTGCGAGGGCAAACTGCGTGATTGCTGTTGCCGGGATGGAGGGCGCGCTGGGGACGGCGGTGGCCGGGCTGGTGGAAAATCCGGTGATTGCGGTTCCGACCTCGGTTGGCTATGGGGCGGGCTTTCACGGTTTATCGGCGCTGCTGACGATGATTAATTCGTGTGCGAACGGAATTTCAACGGTAAATATTGACAATGGGTACGGAGCCGGCTATCTGGCGGCTCAGATTAACAGACTGGCGGTGAAAGAATGATGGAAGAGAGAAAAGAGAGATATCTGTATTTGGACTGCAGCTCCGGGATCAGCGGGGATATGACAGTGGGGGCGCTGCTGGATCTGGGGGCGGACAGAGAGGTTTTGGAGAGGGCCCTTGACAGCCTGGGAGTGGGCGGATATCATCTGCATTTTGGGAGGAAGAAGAAATGCGGGATTGACGCCTTTGATTTTGACGTGCATCTGGAGGATGAGGACGGCCACGGTCATGAGGAACACGGTCATGGGCATTCCCACGGACATGTTCACAGGAATTTGAACGATATTTTTGACATTATCGGCCGTCTTGATGCGGATGATGCCGTTAAGAATCTGGCCAGAAGGATGTTTTCGATTGTGGCTGAGGCGGAGTCAAAGGCGCACGGGATTCCGGTGGAAGAGGTTCATTTCCATGAGGTAGGGGCTATTGACTCGATTGTGGATATTGTCAGCGCGGCGGTATGCTTTCATAATCTGGGTATTTCCAGGGTTTATGTGTCGCCGCTGGCAGAGGGGCAGGGGTATGTGCGCTGCCAGCACGGCGTGATGCCGGTTCCGGTTCCGGCTACGGCCAATATTGTCTCCGGCCATGGACTGACGCTCCGTTTTACGGAGAATCAGGGCGAGATGGCGACGCCTACGGGCGCGGCGATTGCGGCGGCCCTGCGGACAGAGGAGGCAATGCCTGAATGTTATACGATCGAGAAGATCGGAATCGGCGCGGGAAATAAGGATTTTGAACAGGCGAATATCCTGCGGGCGATGCTTATTTGCCCGAAAGAAAAGCCGCAGGCCGTCTGGGCGCTGGAGGCCAATCTGGACGACTGCACGGGAGAGGCGCTGGGCTTTGCCATGGAGCGGCTTTTGGAGGCCGGGGCCAGGGATGTGTGGTATACGCCTGCTTTTATGAAAAAGAACCGTCCGGGCTATACGCTCCATGTGTTATGCGGCGCGTCTGAGATCGGGCGCATGGAGCAGATCGTATTTGCAGCGACAACCACAATCGGGATCCGCCGTTATCCGGTGGAGCGGACAGTGATGGAACGGGAGACGAGGCGCGTCCCGACGCGCTACGGCGAAGCAGCGGCAAAGATCTGCCGCCTGGGGGAACAGGTTTCCTGCTATCCGGAATATGAGAGCGTGCGCTCTATCTGCCTTGAAAAGGGGCTCGGATTCCAGGAGGTATTTGCCGGCGTGGCAGAGGATATGAGGGACTGCGGAAAATGATGGGAGAAATGAGTCAGTCTCTGAGGGAGCGCTTTGAGGCTCTTAAGGATTTTATGGATCAATGCGCGAAAGGGCCGGTGTGCGTGGCCTTTTCGGGCGGAGTGGACAGCAGCCTGCTCCTCAAAATGGCATGCGAGAGCGCGGAAAAATTTCACAATCCGGTCTATGCCGTTACCTTTTGGACCATGCTGCACCCGGCCTGTGATCTGGAGATCGCGGGCCGCGTTGCCGCGGAAGTGGGGGCGGATCATCATGTGATAGAAGTCAATGAGCTGGAGCTTGAAGCGCTCCGGAATAACCCGCCGGAACGGTGTTATTTGTGTAAACGCCACCTGTTTCAGACGCTTCTTAAATTTGCAGACGAACGGGGGGCGCAGTGCGCGATAGACGGGACGAATGAGGACGATCTCCATGTATACAGGCCGGGCCTTAAGGCCCTTAAGGAACTGGGTATCATAAGCCCCCTGGCGCGGTTTCACATCACAAAACAGGAGGTTAAGGAGCTGGCGTCCGGCTATGGGCTTTCCACGTCCGGACGCCCCTCAACGCCCTGTATGGCGACCCGCCTTCCGTATGGGGAGCCGTTAGACTATGCGCTCCTGCGCCGGATTGAGGAGGGCGAAACAGGGCTGAAGGCGATATTTACAGGCAATATCCGCCTGCGCGTCCACTGGGATACAGCGCGCATCGAGGTGGATCCGGATCAGATGGAGACGGCCGTAAAACGCCGGGAGGAGATCTGCGCGATGCTTAAGGGGCTGGGCTTTCGCTATATCACCCTGGATCTCGCCGGCTTTCGCTCCGGAAGCATGGATTCGGCGCTGGAAAACGCTGGCGGGCGGTATTGCCTGTAAACGGCGTGGGAAAGTTTACAGGCGCAGCCGGAGAAAAAAGGAACATGGTAAGTTTTCTGCGGCAGTTTTTCAGGCCACAAATGCGTACATCAGAATATAATGGCACAGGCTTCCGCCCATCACGAAGAGGTGGAAGATCTCATGCGAGCCGAAATTGCGGTGCCTGGAGTTAAACAGCGGCAGCTTCAGCGCATAGATCAAGCCGCCAGCCGTATAGATCAGCCCGCCTGCCAGAAGCCATCCAAAGGCGGCGCGCGGCAGTGCCAGGACGATCTGGCGGAAAGCGATCAGGCAGATCCATCCAAGGGCAATATAGACCAGGGAAGAAAACCATTTCGGACAGTTGATCCAAAGCGCATTGACAAGCATCCCCGCCAGCGCAATACCCCATACCAGAGCCAGCAGGAAATAACCGGATCGGTTGCCCAGCACGATCAGGCACACCGGGGTATAGGTGCCGGCGATCAGAATAAAAATCATCATATGATCCAGCTTGCGCAGGAGCTGATTGGTTTTCTCAGAGATATCGAGCGTGTGATACACGGTGCTCGCAGCATATAAAAGAACCATGCTGGCAATAAAAATAAGGAGCGCGGTGAAGTGGACGCTGCCAGGCTCTCTGGCCGCCTTCATGAGAAGAGGCACAGAGGCCGCAGCGGCTCCTATCATAGCAATAAAATGAGTCAGGGCGCTGCCCGGATCCTTGATTCGTCTGGTCATAATGCATCCTCCTGTTCATGAGACATGTTTTTTGGAAGCTTGTGGTATAAAATATTGTATTATGTAGTTTTGAATACTATATCAACTATTTTAATATACTATACACCTGTTTTGCGTTTTATGCAAGTAAATTATTTTAAATGGTTTACCCTGTATAACAGCTCAGACGGCGGGAAATTGATGTCATGATGTCGGGGTCAAAAGGTCTTTTGGCCCCTTTGATACCGGATTGCTCCGTACTTTGTGCTCCCGCAATCCTCAAAAACATTCAAAATCCACCCTGATCGGGCTCTTTTTTCCTGTTTTTGGCGGGTCCCAGGTTCAAAAATCCTCCTCCAGGCGAGCTTGTATCGGATTTTAGACCTTTTGGCCCTGGTATCATGTCATGAACTTAAGAAAATATTTTTTACATTTCAGATATACCAAGATAAACGCGTATAGATTCATGGCCCGCCAATAACGCAGCCAGCGGCCTTCTCCGCAATAAACCGCAGCACACCCCGCCGCCCGGTTCCTAAAATTCAGTAAATCGCCTGTAAACAGCAACTTTTCGATGTCATACTTACACGCATAAAGGATGTTATATGGTTAAAATATTTTACGAAGATTCCGATATCCTGGTAGTGGAAAAGCCGCCCGGCCTGGATTCCCAAACCGGCCGCGGCTTTGACCCGGATATGGTGAGCGAAATAAAGAATTACCTCAGGTTATCCACAGGGATGTCAACAAAAACCGCGGGAAAGGGTGGAGAACCTTATGTGGGAGTTATCCACAGGCTTGATAAACCGGTTGGGGGGATTATGGTATATGCAAAGAACCCAAAGAGCGCGGCCTCGCTCAGCCGGCAGGTTCAGGACGGAAGGCTGAGAAAGAGATATCAGGCGGCAGTTTGTGGAAAACCTGTGGATATTGTGGATAATTATGTGGATTATCTGTTGAGAGACGGAAAAACGAATCGCTCTGTTGTTGTGGATAAGGAAACTCCGGGGAGCAAATGCGCGAGGCTGAAGTACCGGACACTCTGGAACATGGATGTGGAGGATCCGCAGAGCGGACAGCCTCTCACCGTTTCTCTGGTGGAAATCGAGCTTCTGACAGGCCGCCATCACCAGATCCGGGCGCAGTTTGCCGCGCATGGGACGCCGCTTTTCGGAGATGCAAAGTATAATCCTCTGTGGGGCGGCGCGCTGCCGTTTCCGGGAGGGGAAAAGCGGCAAAAGGGGATACATGAAGGCCCAAAACGCCGCGGCAGGCTGGCCCTATGCTCTGTATACCTCGCGTTTGAGCATCCGGAGACGGGAAAGGCGATGGAGTTCGCACACAGTCCGGAGGATGCCGTCTTTGAAGGGCCGGGAGGCGAAGCGGATCAGACGGTATAGCCGGAGGAGGCAGTTACAGGGGGATATGGGTAAGGAACTGTCCGGAAATAACCTGTGAATAGTGCGCGGTATATTTGGGCCAAATTCACTTAACGCAGCCCGCTGCGCCGCGTTCATTTGGCCCAAATCTCCCACAAAGTGGCGCGCACAGCTACCAGAAAGCAATTTTTAAATACGCTCTAAGGAGATCAGGATGAAGATACGAAAACATGTTTATTTCAGCGGAGCGGTACAGGGCGTGGGGTTTCGCTGCCGCGCCCGTTATACAGCCGAGAGCCTGGGCCTTACGGGCTGGGTAAAAAACCTGCCGGACGGCCGGGTGGAGATGGAGGTCCAGGGAGACAGGGCGTCTATGGAAAGGCTTATGTCAGAGCTGGAAAACGGCCGTTTTATCCGCATTGCAGATGTGGAAGAGCAGGAGATTGCCTGTCTGGAGCGGGAAAGCCGTTTTCGCATTGCTGGATATTAATGACAGAAGAAAAAAGAATATTTTTTTTGAATCGGCCAATAATAGTTGCTGTACGAAAGAAGTACAAAACACAAATGGGCCAGCCCATGGGTAAGCTCCTTAATAGACAAAAGAGAAGCTTACAGAAGGAAGCTGCAGAGACGGGACAGGCGTGGTAAGACGCCGAATGCCCGCCTTTGCAGCTTTTCCTTTTTCTGTACAGTTCCTTATACGCAAGCTTTACGGCGGCGCGGTTGAGAAGATATAACGGTTCAGAGGCTGCCTGAACTGTTGCGGAAAGATTCAGTCTCCACAGGAGATTTTTAGGAAAGCAGGTGAATGGATGCCGGAATTGACCAGAAAACAGAAGAGAGCGCTTTTGACGGCAGGCGTGGGCGCAGGCGTTTATTTGAGCTTTAAATACCTTCTCCCATTGTTTATTCCGTTTATTATCGCTTATGTCATAGCCCTGATGCTGCGCCCTGTGGCAGTGTGGCTGGAGAGGCGGCTGACCTTCCGGATATGCAGCCGGAGCGTGCGGGTGCCGGTGGGCGTAATAGGGGGCGTGGAGCTTGTGCTTGTCCTGGCCGTTCTGGGCGCGGCATTTTTTACCGGGGCGAGGCGGCTGTTTATGGAGGCAAATCAGCTCGTCAATGCCGCGCCGGGCTGGATCCGCAGCTTTGACGAATGGCTGACCGGGCTCTGTCACGGTATAGAAGTATTCCTGCAGTTGCGCGAGGGCGTGCTGGTGTCTATGATGCAGGAGGTTCTCTTAGGGATGGCGGAGGCATTTAAAACCGTTGCCATGCCCAATCTGGTGTTTAATTCCGTTTCTGTGTTTCTGTCATTTATAAAAGTTGTCGTTTTTGTGGTGATACTGTTTATCGCGTCAATTCTTTCCCTGCAGGAAATGGATGAGCTGCGCGAAAGACGCTGGCGTTCCGTTTTCCACAGGGAGTTTTCGCTGCTTCGCAGACGCCTGACACTGACCGGGAGCGCGTGGCTTAAGACGCAGGCGGCGCTCCTGTTTTTGACCTCCTGCCTGTGCATACTTACCCTGATAGCTATTAACAATCCGTATTATATCACAGCCGGAATCGGAATCGGGGTATTTGACGCCCTGCCGATTTTTGGCACGGGGACCATTTTAATCCCATGGGGGATTTTTCTTCTTTTGCAGAAGAAATGGTATCAGGGACTGATGCTTCTGGGGCTGTACCTGATCTGCTATTTTATGAGAGAATTTCTGGAGGCCAGGATGATGGGAAAGAAAATGGGACTTTCGCCGCTGGAAACGCTGGCCTCCATGTATGCGGGACTGAAACTTTTTGGCGCCCTGGGCGTGATTCTGGGCCCCGTGGGACTTTTGCTGATAGAGGATCTGGTGGAGGAGTATGAGAGGGATGAATGAAAAGGATAGAATACGGGAATGTAACGCTTCAGAGTGGCTGTGGTTGTTACTGTTCACACACCAGCCAATCCGAGGTGTTTTTTGTGAGTGCAGCGCAGCGAAAGTCACAGAAAACCCGAGGGCAGCAGCGCCAAACCGCATTTTTTGCGGTTTGTGTGCATCGCGAAGCGTGTTGTTGGACACAGCCCGGCAGGGGTGTGAACAGTAACATGAGGTTTGCGCGGCAGCAATAAAAAAGGAAAAGTGGAGAAAAGAGCCGGGGCGTGATAAAATAGAGAAAAAGGTGAGGAACGGAGGTTTTATCGTGAAATTGTATCGTCAGGAATCTGAAGATTTAACAGCGCGGCCGCCGAAGGCGGATTCAAAGGATATGGTATCCCATATGAAATGCCTGTGGGCCGATCGGCGTCCCGGTATTCTCGACCGGAAGCCGGGGATGGATTTTGCTGTGCTCGTGCCTCTGATTGAAAAGGACGGGGAATTCCATATACTTTTTGAGGTGCGCTCGCCAAAGCTGAAAAGCCAGCCCGGCGAGGTATGCTTTCCCGGCGGCGCGGTGGAGGCCGGGGAAAGCAGGAGGGAAGCGGCTGTGCGGGAGACTGTGGAGGAGCTTTTGGCAGACAAAAGCCAGATCGAAATCCTGGCCCCGCTGGATGTGCTGATAACGCCGTCCGGCCAGATGGCGCATCCCTTTCTGGCTGTGCTGCGCGGGTATGAGGGAGGTTTTTCAGAGGATGAGGTGGAGCGCGTTTTTACCGTCTCTCTCGGCTGGTTTGCCGCGCATGAGCCGGAAGAACATATCGCAGACGTCGTGACAGAGCCAGGGGAGGACTTTCCCTTTGAGCTTGTCCCGGGCGGGCGCGCATACCGCTGGCGGAAAGGGGAATACAGAGTGCTGTTTTACAGGAATGAGGAGGCCGTGATTTGGGGGATGACGGCCAAAATTCTTCATTCGTTTATTCAGATGTACAGGGAGGCGGGGATTGGGATTTAAATCCATAAAAATACATTACGGCTGCATAATAGAATCTTTATTGCCATAAAAGGCAAATTGGTGATATAATTTTAGTAATGAATCCTGCATTTGGAATACAAAAGGCAGGGAGAGCAAAAGCAGAATGGAGTTACAGACAGATGAGGGGTTACGGAAAGGTATCCAGTGTATCGAGGGTGTCATTGGCTGAGCAGGTGTATCAGAATCTGGTAGATTCAATAGCGAGCGGAGATTTGCCGGCGGGAACCGAGCTGAAGGAGCAGCATTTGGCAAAACAAATGAATGTAAGCGCGACCCCTGTGAGAGAGGCGCTCCGGCGTTTGGCGAGCGACGGGCTGGTTGAGACGGTTCCATATCATGGGGCTGTGGTCCGTACATTAAATCAAAAAGAAATACAGGAGGCTTACGCATGCAGGGAGGCTCTGGAACGTCTGGCAGTCAGGGAGGCTGTTCACCGGCTGAACGAGAGAGATATTGATTATTTGTATCAGCTAATTGAGGAATTCGACGCGGCAAAAGGAGTTCTTGAAGTCTCGGAGGCCAGCCAGAAATTCGATGAGTATATATATCACCTGTCAGGAAATGAGACTCTCTGTAAATTGCTGGGCATGCTGAAAGGAGTGATCAGCAGGGACCGCAAATATTCTTCCAGCAGTGTAGAACGCCAGAAAGAGATTGTGAAGGAACACAGGGAGATTGTGGATGCACTGAATCAGAGGGAAGCAGAAAGAGCGCAGGATGCGGTCTCCGAGCACATCCGCAATGGGCGGAAATATATTGAAAACAAATAAAGTGCATAGAATAAGGTTACGGTTCGCAGGACGGCTGTTTTTCGGCCAGGCTGTGAGCCGTAACTTTTTTTGCAGTTTAGCTCCGCTGTCTGCGATATTTGATGACAAAAACCGGATGAAGGCCGCGCCGCATTCTTCTTGACATAAAAACGGGATTATTATATAATATATCATACATTCTATAGAATATACAATATGTCAAGGAGGGGGATATGACGAATTTTTACATGTCAAGAGGGGCAAGTAAGGTAATTAATACCTGTGTCAAGGTAAAAGAGGGGGAGCAGGTGCTGCTCATAACGGAGTTGTCGCATCTCAGCATTGCGCAGGCCCTGGCATCGGAAGTCTATCGGGTTGGCGCGGAACCGGCGCTGTGTATAATGGAACCGCGTAAACGGGATGGGGAGGAACCGCCAAAGGATATTGCGGCTGCGATGAAAGCCAGCGATGTCTTCTTCTCGATCGTTGGAAAATCGATCACGCACACACAGGCAGTAAAGACAGCGCTTTCGGAAGGCGCCAGGGGATTGGTACTGACTGGTTTTACAGAAGAGATGATGATGAGAGGAGGTATTGAAGGTGATTTTGAAGCGCTGAAACCAATTTGTATCGGGATGGCGCAGGCTATGGCCGGAGCGGAAACGATCGTTTTAACTTCGCCAAGCGGAACACATCTGGAATATTCGGCAAAGGGGCGCCGGGGAAACCATTTTTACTGCATGGTGGAGAAGGGAGAGTTTTCAACATTCCCGGCTGTGGAGGCGAATGTCTCGCCGCTGGAGGGAACCGCGAACGGAGTTATTGTGGCAGACGCAAGTATTCCGTACATTGGGATTGGCGTGTTAGAAGAGCCGGTAACTTTGATTGTGGAAAACGGGCGTATCGTCGATATTTCCGGAGGCAGGCAGGCTAAGATGCTGGCTGATGATTTGAAGGCAAAACGGGATCCGAATGTATACAATATTGCGGAACATGGCGTTGGTTTAAATACGCACTGCCGTTTTTGCGGATTTATGTTAGAGGATGAGGGGGTGTTTGGGAGCTGCCATATTGGAATTGGCGCCAGTATTACATTGGGAGGAAATGTGAAAGCAAGCTGCCATTATGATGTGATTATGAAAAACGGAACGATCGTTGCAGATAGCAGAATATTGATGGAGAATGGGATTGTCAGGCTGTAGCCCGGCCTGGAGGTGTTTTTAAAATCATTCCCGCCCTCTGAACGCCCCGCCTTGCGGTATGTTTGGCAGGGACAGGCGCGCTGGCCGGATGGGGCGGTAAGCTTACTGAATGGAAAAGGCATTGTCTATATGATTACCCATGCGTGTCCAATTTTCTGCAAACTTACTGATAGGCACGCTGGAACCGCTCCTGTGCGGAATCATGAATGAAGCGGTCAAGATGGCGGATCAGTCTTCCGGTTCGGTTATGCGCGCGGAAGACGGGGCGCTTTTGGGAAATTTCCCCTTTATGGGAGGCATTGTGGCAGAGGGGGCCGGATTTCAGCCACGGTACCGGCCTCGGCGTCGGATATGTATTGAATGTCCATGAGCGGCCCAACGGCCTCCTTTGGAAGATCGTGCCGGAGAGGCAGGACAGCGCGGTGATCGAACCGGGCATGATTTGTTCCGTGGAACCGGGTATGTACTTTGAAGGAAGATTTGGAACCCGGACAGAAAACCTGATTCTCTGTGCGCCGGATGAGAAAAACGAGTATGGACAGTTCCTCCGCTTTGAATTTTTGACCTGGGCGCCCATTGATTTGGATGCCATTGACACCGGATTTATGGATGAGCAGGATATAAAACGGTTAAATGCATATCATAAGGAGGTTTATCAGAAGATTTCCCCATTCCTCAGCGAGGAGGAAAAAACGTGGCTTAAAGAGGCTGCCAGAGAAATCAGTGGTTGACAAACCGCCCATCCTGACGTAAAATCAGCTTACCAAAGTCAAATCACATATAAAATTACGGCGATGAAGGGGATTAGTAGATTCTTACACACTTCCAGAGAGGAAACCGCTGGTGCGAGGTTTCCGTGTCCATGAGGATGGAACCGGCCCCTGAGCCATACATGAAGATGTATCGTATACCGGCGTTAACGGAAATTGAGTGAACCGGAAATGAGTTCGGGCTGTCTGAACAGCCGCCGGGCCGCAGAGAGGATGTGTGCGGCAGGTTCCGGTTAAACAGGGTGGTACCGCCGAAGTTTAAGCCATTCGGTCCCTTTGATCGCGATGATTCAGAGGGATCGGGTGGCTTTTTTATGCACAGGGGCGCGAGAGGATCCGCTGTGGAAACGGCGCGCGGCCGGCAGTGATGTTGACGGAACAAAAGGAGCAGTCAGGAGGTTTGTCATGGCAAAGGAAAAGAAGCTTGTGGAGGCGATCACATCCATGGATGTGGATTTCGCACAGTGGTATACGGATGTTGTAAAAAAGGCGGAGCTGACGGATTATTCGAGCGTAAAGGGCTGTATGGTGATTAAGCCGGCCGGGTTTGCGATCTGGGAGAATATCCAGGCGGAGCTGGACCGGAGGTTTAAGGAGACAGGGGTGGAGAATGTGTATATGCCCATGTTTATCCCTGAGAGCCTGCTTCAGAAGGAGAAGGATCATGTGGAGGGCTTTGCGCCGGAGGTGGCGTGGGTGACGCACGGCGGCCTGGAGCCGCTTCAGGAGCGGATGTGCGTGCGGCCCACGTCAGAGACGCTGTTCTGCGATTTTTATGCAAAGGATGTGCAGTCCTACCGCGATCTGCCGAAGAATTACAATCAGTGGTGTTCGGTTGTGCGCTGGGAAAAGACGACCAGGCCGTTCCTGCGCTCCAGGGAATTTTTGTGGCAGGAGGGACACACCGCGCATGCGACAGAGGAAGAGGCAGAGGAGAGGACGCAGCTTATGCTGAATGTCTATGCGGATTTCTGCGAGGAGGTCCTGGCTATCCCCGTGGTGCGCGGGCAGAAGACGGATAAGGAAAAATTCGCGGGCGCGAAGTCAACCTTTACCATTGAGGCTATGATGCATGACGGAAAGGCGCTGCAGTCCGGCACAAGCCATAATTTCGGCGACGGCTTTGCGAGGGCGTTTAATATTCAGTACCTGGATCGCGACAATAAGCTGAAATTTATCCACCAGACGTCCTGGGGGTTAAGCACGCGCGTGATCGGGGCGCTTATCATGGTGCATGGGGATGACAGCGGGCTGGTGCTTCCGCCCAGGATTGCCCCGGTACAGGCAGTGATTGTGCCGGTTCAGCAGAATAAGGAAGGCGTTCTTGGCAAGGCGTTTGAGCTTAAAGAGCGGCTGTCGGGCTTTAAGGTTAAGGTGGATGATACTGATAAGTCTCCGGGCTGGAAATTCAGCGAATCAGAGATGCGCGGCATTCCGGTGCGCATCGAGATCGGCCCCAGGGATATTGCGCAGAATCAGGCTGTGCTTGTGCGCCGTGATACGCATGAAAAGATTACGGTTTCGCTGGACGGGATAGAGGAGCAGCTTCGCGGCCTCCTGGATACGATACAGAGCGACATGTTTGCGCGCGCGAAGGGGCACATGGAGTCCCATACGTACACGGCTCTGAATATGGAGGAGCTTAAGGATACGGCGGATCACAAACCGGGCTTTATAAAGGCCATGTGGTGCGGTTCGCAGGAGTGTGAGGAGAAGCTTAAGGAGGATGTGGGCATTACCTCGCGCTGCATGCCGTTCGTACAGGAGCATTTGAGCGATACCTGCGTCTGCTGCGGCAGGCCCGCGGCGAAGATGGTATATTGGGGCAAAGCGTATTAAGAAAGGCATACGAAGATGCAGATTCCAAAGCAGGTAGAGTGGATTTTGTTACAGCTTGAGGAACATGGCTATGAGGCATACGCAGTGGGAGGATGCGTGCGGGATATGCTGCTCGGCCGTGAGCCGGAGGACTGGGATATCACCACATCCGCCCGGCCGGAGGAGGTCAGGCAGGTATTTGCGCGCACCATTGACACCGGGCTCCAGCACGGGACGGTGACCGTGGTGCTTGACCGCACAGGCTATGAGATTACGACGTACCGGATTGACGGAGAATACGAGGACGGACGGCATCCGAAGGAAGTCGCGTTTACGCGTGACTTAAAGGAAGACTTAAAGCGGCGCGACTTTACGATCAATGCAATGGCCTTAAGCCGGAGCGGGGAGCTGGTGGATCCGTTCGGCGGGCGGGAGGATTTGAAGGCCGGTGTGGTGCGCTGTGTGGGCGATCCTTCAGAGCGCTTTTCTGAAGACGCTCTGCGGCTTCTGCGCGCGGTCCGGTTTGCGGCCCAGCTCGATTTTACCATAGAAGAGCGGACGAAACTGGCGCTGCGCGCGGAAGCGCCCAGGCTGTCCTGTGTGAGCCGGGAGCGGGTGCAGGCAGAGCTTACAAAGACGCTACTGTCCCGCCATCCGGAGCGGCTGTGTATGATCCGGGAGGCCGGGATGGCTCCATATGTGTCGGAATCCTTTCCGGACCTGTTTGCAGAGACGGAGGCAGCCAGGAGGCTTGAAAGAAGGCTTCGGCTGGCGGCCGCGCTCCCGTCTGCCAAAGCCGTCCGCTGGGCTGCGTTTCTTCTGGAAATGGGGGAGGACGCCGGCGGGCGGATACTTAAGGAGTTTAAGCTGGACAATGAGACGATCCGCTGCGCGCGGGCGCTGATCCGTTGGCTCCCTGTCAGGATAGCCGGCGATCCGCGCGCGGTCCGTCAGGCGATGTCCGCCATGGACGACGGGCTTTTTGACTGCCTGCTGGAGATGAAGGAAATTCTGGACGGGGAGGACGGGGGGCATGCGGCCCGTCTTAAGCTTTTGGCAGAGGAGATCCGCGGGAAGGGAGACTGCATCCGCATGAAGGATCTGGCGGTCACAGGGACGGATTTAATCGCTGCCGGGGCTGCGCCGGGTCCGGCTCTGGGGCAGACGCTTAAGGAGCTGTTTGCGCATGTCCTTGAGTATCCTGAGGATAACGTGAAGGAAATATTGTTAAAGGCGGCGTCGGACAGAGACTGACTCCCGCGGGCGGCGAAGCAGAAATGCTTGCAGCGGAGGGGACTTTTCTGACGCGCTCTGGCCGGAGAGCGAATGCAGGGCGCTTTTACAGTCCGCGCTATACGGGCATCAAGCCCCGGAAATCGTGAGTTCACAGAAATATCACGGTTTCCGGGGCTTTTTTTAAGCCTTTTTTAAGCTTCGGCTGTTACGATAAGGCTGCGGTTTAAATAACCCGTATGGCTGCGCGATACGGGGAGGCGCAAGAGGCAGGCGCCGGATTCAACGCTGTGACGCATAAGGAGGAATAACATGGCCCAGGAAGTTTTTGAGCGGTATGAGAAAAAATATCTGTTGGATACGCCGCAGTATCACAGTCTGATCTGCGAGATGGTAAAATGGATGTGCGCGGATCAGTTTGGAAGGCATACCATTTCCAATATCTATTTCGATACGGGGAATTTTGAGCTGATCCGGCGCTCGATTGAAAAGCCGGAGTACAAAGAAAAGGTGAGGCTGCGCGCCTATGGCCCGGTATCGCAGGACTCGACAGTCTTTGCGGAGCTTAAAAAGAAAGCGGGCGGGATCGTCTATAAGCGCCGGGAGGCGCTGAAACTGAAGGAAGCCAGGGATTTTTTGTACAGGGGAATCTGCCCGGAGCCGGGGAGCCAGATTATAAAGGAGATTGATTACGCCATAAAGCGCTGGGGGTTGCTGCCCAAGGCTTTTATCGCTTATGACCGCCTGGCTTTTTTCGGCAGAGAGGATCCAGAGCTGCGCGTGACCTTTGACCGCCGTATACGGGGCCGGAGGAACCGTCTTGATTTGGCCGGCGGCGATTTCGGGACAGAGCTTATACAGCCGGATCAGGTTCTGATGGAGGTGAAAATCCCGGGCGCTATGCCGCTCTGGATGAGCCGGCGCCTTTCGGAGCTGTCCATATTTCCGGTCTCGTACTCGAAATACGGCATGTATTATAAAGAGAACATTTATAAACAGGGATCTTACAGAGAAGATATGATGAAAAGCAGCGGTTCATGGCGTCTGAACAGATGCGGTAAAACCGATAGCAGAGAAGGAGGGGAATATTGTGCTTGACAGTATTTTAACAGGGACAGGGGAGGCGGGACTGACCGCGGGACAGATGCTTTTATGCATGGGTACTTCCCTTGCGCTGGGGATGGTTCTGGCGCTTCTGCACACATATAAAAATACATACAGCAAAAATTTTATTGTCACGCTGGGGATACTCCCGGTGATCGTGCAGGCGGTTATCATGCTGGTAAACGGCAATCTGGGAACCGGAATCGCGGTAATGGGGGCCTTCAGCCTGGTAAGGTTCCGCTCCGTCCCGGGAAATTCAAGGGAGATTGGCAGCGTCTTTCTGGCCATGGCGGTAGGGCTGGCGGCGGGAATGGGATACCTGGCCATGGCGGCCCTGCTGGCCTTTACCGTCGGCGGGGCGGGGGTTATCCTAGTCTCGCTCCCTGTCTGGAGAAGCGGACGCGGCGCAAGGGAGCTGAAAGTCACGATACCGGAAAATCTCGATTATTTTGGAATTTTTGACGATATTTTTGAGCGCTATGTATACAGGAGCCAGCTTCATCGTGTGAGGACAGTGAACATGGGAAGCCTGTATGAGCTGTGCTATCGGATCGATCTGCGGTCAGAGGCGCAGGAAAAGGAGATGCTGGACGCGATCCGGTGCAGAAACGGAAATCTCGGTATTGTCTGCGGCCGCGTTCCGGAGAGCAGGGAGGAGCTGTGAGCGGCAAAAGGGCAGAGAGTGCAGCCGTTCAGGTTAGCTGAACGGTTATCAGAGAGGAATCAGACAGGAGGAAAGAAGGATGAAGGCAGGATTATACAGGAAAAAAGACGCAAAATATGTGTGGGAAAAGAAGGCCGGGACGGCGTATCTCCTGCGCGCGGGCGGGGCTGCGGGAATATTCGGCCTGTCATGCCTGCTCCTTGGCGGGTGCGGGCGGCAGACGGCGGATGCGCAGAAGGAAACCGCGGGCGGCAGTATGGGAGAAACCGTGATTACAGCCGCGGAAACAGGCTTTACAATAAACGGCCCGGGAGCGGCGGCGGACGGGACGGTTCTCACAATCACACAGGGCGGGAGTTACCGCGTCAGCGGCGCTGTCTCAGACGGCAGGATTGTGATTGACGCGGGAGACGGGGAGGTCGCCCTGATTATGGACGGCTTATCCATAGCAAGCGCAGATTTTTCACCCATATATGGGCAGCAGTGCAAAAGCCTGACAATTATACTGGAGGAGGGGAGTGACAATACCGTCTCAGACGGAGCTTCGTATGAGTATGACAGGAACGGGGACGATGAGCCTGACGCGGCCGTTTTCAGCCATGATAATCTGATTTTTGAGGGAGACGGGCGTTTACGGGTGATCGGAAACTACCAGGAAGGGATCCGCGGCAGGGATGACGTGACGATACGCTCCGGAATACTGAAGATAGAGGCGGTAAATGACGGAATCAAAGGAAAGGATTCTGTGGAAATCGAAGGCGGGACGATCACCGTCACGGCCGGGGGAGACGGGGTGCAGGCAAGCAATGACAGCGATGCTGACAAGGGCTATGTAAGGATAACCGGGGGCGGGCTGTCCATAGATGCGGCTGAAAAGGGAATCAAGGCGGAGACGCTGGCAGAGATAACGGACGGCGTCCTGGATATAGCCGCCGCGGACGACGCGGTCCACAGCAACGGGGATATACGTATAAGCGGCGGGAGCCTGGCCCTGCGCTCCGGGGACGACGGGGTTCATGCGGATCGGTCGCTGTCTGTTTCAGGAGGAGAGCTTACAGTCGCGGAAAGCTATGAGGGGCTGGAAGGCCTGTCTGTGGATATCACAGGGGGGACAATTTCCATTGTCTCAGAGGACGACGGCATCAATGCGGCCGGAGGCGCGGACAGCTCCGGAAACGGGGGGCGCGGAGACGATCCGTTTGCTGTTGCAGAAGGGGCGTATATCCGCATTGCCGGAGGCGAGGTGAGGGTGAATGCTTCCGGGGATGGGATTGATTCCAACGGAGATTTTTTTATGGAGGGCGGAATCCTGTATGCGGAAGGTTCGCTGGATGGAGGAAACGGGATTTTAGACTACAACGGGCAGGGGCGTATTGTGGGCGGAACGGTTGTGGGAACCGGAAACGCGGGGATGCTGCAGACCTTTTCAGAGGATTCGCAGCAGCCGATAATTGTCCGTTTTTTTGAGGCAAAGAAAGAGGGGGGAAGCGCCTTAAAGGTAGAGGATTCTGACGGGGCGTCCCTCCTGGAATATGCGCCGCAGAAGGAGTATTCCGTCCTGATTTTCAGTTCTCCGGAGCTTAAATTGGGAGAGAATTACCGGATTACAGCGGGAGAGGAGAGCGCGCAGGCGCAGACAGATGAAGTTATTACGTATTCCGGAGAGCGGATGGGAGGAGAATTTCCGGGCGGACATGGAGAGCCGGGGCGGGGCAGGCGTCCGGAGGAGCATGGGGACATGGGAAGGCCGGAGGGAGCGCCGGAGCCTCCTGGAGAAGGCGGTATTTTGGAAGGAGCGGAGGGGGAATTCGGACGGCGTGGGGAATGAGCGCAGTTATTGGATACAGAGGCACTCAATGGCGGCTCTCTCAAGACAGTCCGGACGACGGCAGATTTCAATTTTTTCTTTATTTATCAGAGCTTTTATGGTATTCTGTAAATAAGGAAAATAAAAAATTTGCAGCATTTTGAATGGAGGTTAAAATGCCCGCATTATCCATGTTTTTTGGAATTATTATACGAATGCAGAGTGAAAGAGATGGGAAGCATAATAAAGCACATATTCACGCTTTGTATGCAGGCAACGAACTGGTTCTAGAGCGTGTTTGAAAATTGCTTTCTGGTAGCTGTGCGTGCCACTTTGTGGGAGATTTGTGCCAAATGAACGCGGCGTAGTGGGCTACGTTAAGTGAATTTGGCACAAATATACCGCGAAGTGGGGCGTGCAGATGCCAGGAATGAATTTTCAAACACGCTCTAGGATTGGACGGAGAAGTTTTAGAGGGGAGCTTTCCGAATAAACAATTGAAACTTTTGTTAGCGTGGGCAGCGATTCACGAAGATGAATTACGGGCGAATTGGGAGCTGCTTAGTAATGGAGACGGTTATTTTAAGATTGAACCGTTGCGTTAGTAAAAGGAGGCGCCGCTATGTTAAGACCAACCGCTGTTCAGGTAGAAGCAGTTTGTGCGTATCAGATTTTAGTGGTTTTTGATAATGGTGAAAAAAAGTATTTTGATGTTGAGCCATATATAAAAGGAGAATGGTATGGGCAATTGCGGTCTTTTGAATATTTTAAACGTGTTACTACAGATGGTTTTACAGTGATTTGGCCGGACGGACAGGACATATGTCCGGACGAATTATATGATTTTGGAAAATTAGTATCATAGTTAAAAGGGCTCTACTGGCTAAGGAGAGCCCTGCTCAGCTTCATCGCCTAATAATGGCATCAAAGCTGTCACATTTTTAGCTGTTCTGTGTTTTCGGCTCCATCTGATGCATATTTTTACACAGGCAGCCGCACAAAGAAGCTGTTTTTGCCCTCTCCATCTGACTCCGCCCAGATCGCTCCCCTGTGTTCTTCCACGATGGCCTGGGCGATTGGAAGGCCAAGGCCGTATCCGCCTACCTGCCCGCGGGACGGATCCGAGCGGTAAAAGCGCTGGAAAATCCGTTTGAGCTCATCCTCGCTCAGGGGGACGCCTTCGCTGGCCACGCATAATAGCGCCTCCGGTTTTGCGCGTTTTAGGGAGCGGGAGAGAGATACAAGGATGCAGCCGCCTTCCCGGCTGTATTTGCAGGCATTGTCGAGCAGAATATCTGTTAGACGGCGCAGCCTGGATTCGTCGCCGTTTATCATGATCCCGTCTGCAATTTCTCCGGTTATGTTCTTCCCCATTTCAAAGGCGACGGGTTCAAGGGCGGCAAGGCTTATATTGACCACATAGCTGAGATCAAGCCCCTGAAGGCAGCGGCCTTCTGCCCTGAATCACTTCGCGCAAGGGTGAGCAGGGCTTCGGTCAGCTCTTTCATCCGAAGCGCTTCGGCTTCGATGTGGCGCAGGCGGGCGCGGTCATCGGGAGTTCTCCACGCATGCTCCGCTTCCCCGGAAAACGCGTTTTGGCCAAGCAGAAGATTTACATTGGAGAGGATGACGGTCAGAGGGGGTTTGAGCTCATGCGAGGCGTCGGAGATAAACTGCCTCTGCTGCTCCCATGCCGTCCCGACCGGCCTGACGGCCCATCGGGACAGAGACAGCGATATAAAGAAAAAGATTGCCAGCGCGGCGCAGCCGATCAGGACGGAATGAATGATCTGCCATCGCAGGGCGCGCTCTTCGGCAAAGGTATCTGTGAGTGCATAGCGGATGGTCTGTCCGGGTCCAAAGGGCTCGCGAAGATAGCGCAGATGTTCTGATTTGAGCAGGCCGAAGGGCTTTTCTAAAGAGCGGATCATGGAGACGAGCTCCTCCGGCTCAAGCTCGCGGCCCGGATAGAGGCGGCTTTCCAGGATCCGGATTTCGCCGTTTTTGTGTTCCTCAAGAACCAGCGCCGGAAATACCTCTCCCGGGAATTCCCGGATGCGGGGCCCGCGTTCTTCCCCGTCCGGGCGGACGGCGGCGCCCTGGCGTATGGCGGCCCGCAGCCCATTATAGGCCCGGCTCTGGTAGGAGGCGCGCGTAGAGCCGTACAGGGTGGCAAATACGGCAGACAGCATCACGGCCGCAATTGCCATCATAATTCCAATCATTTTTCTTCTCAGCCCGTCAATCACTTTGCCGCCTCCTTTTCCAGTGTTTCCTCCAGCCTGTATCCAAGGCTTCTCACAGCGCGGATGCGGACAGCAGAGCCGAGCAGCGTAAGTTTTTTGCGCAGAAACGACATATAGGCTTCAACGCTGTTCGGATTCACCGGGCAGTCATATCCCCAGACCTTTAAAAGCAGAGTCTCCTTTGACAAAAGCTGTCCCTGGTTGACGATCAGCAGGCGCATGAGTTCAAGCTCCTTTGCGCTGAGCGCGATTTCGCGCCCGCCGCAGACAAGCGCCGGAGTCTCAGGGCAAAGTGTTATATCCGAAAACCGAAGCGGCGCGCCGGCTGTATCGCCCGCGCGCCGGAGAATCGTGCGCAGACACGCCAGAAGCTCTTCATTTTCAAAAGGCTTTGTCAGATAATAATCGGCCCCGGCGTCAAGCCCCCGTATCCGATCCGGGAGCTCTGAGCGCGCGGTCAGCATCAGGACAGGCGTGTCCGTATGATCAGCCCGGAGCTGGCGCAGGATCTGGAAGCCGTCCATACCGGGCAGCATTACATCCAGGATAACCGCATCGTAACCGCCGCCGGCGGCCAGCGTCAGGCCGTCCGGTCCATTGTGGACGGAGGAGGCGCTGTATCCCGCGTGCTCCAGAAGATCCGCCAGGGTGGCGGCCAGACGGATTTCATCTTCTATAATTAAAATGCGTATCATCGAATCAGTTTTTACCTCCCCAGTCTCATGTTTCCCCGAGCTTTCTGTATTCTAAGAAGAACAGCGAGGCAGTCACTGACACAGCGATGACATCCGCTACAGGCTCTGCGATAAATACAGCCATGACCTTATTCTCGAAAAATCCCGGCAGAATGAAAATCAGGGGAATCAGAAGGATCACTTTGCGCAAAAGCGCTAAAAACACAGAGGTTTTCGCATTTCCAAGGGCGATGAAAGTCTGCTGGCAGGAAATCTGGATCGCAAAGATCAGAGACGCGGCCATATAGATCCGCATAGCCCACATGGTAAACTGCGCAAGCTGTTCATTATTTGTAAAAATCGCAATCGGAGCCTGCGGGAGGAACATACAGATCGCCCACAGGAAAGTGGAATAGCAGAGCGATACTCTCAAAAGCAGATGGAACGCCTGCTTTACCCGCGCGATGTTCCCCGCGCCGTAATTAAAGCTGATGATCGGCTGCACGCCCTGTGTCAGCCCCTGCAGAGGCAGCATGGAAAACTGCATGACGCTGGTGAGGATTGTCATAGCCCCCACCGCGATATCGCCGCCGTATTTTAAGAGGCTGGTATTAAAGCAGACAGACAAAATGCTCTCTGTGAACTGCATGATAAAAGGGGACAGTCCAAGCGAGACGCAGGCGCCGACGGTTCCGGCGTCCGGGCGCAGATTGGCCGGACGGATCCGCAGGGTGGTCTTCGGCCCGGTTAAAAAACGGAGGATCCATACACAGGACACGCTCTGCGAAATAATGGTGGCCAGAGCCGCTCCCCGCACGCCCAGATGCAGGGCAAAGATAAAGATCGGATCCAGAACGATATTGCACAGCGCCCCGATCGCGACAGTTACCATTCCGATCTTGGCAAATCCCTGCGCATTGATAAAGGCATTCAGGCCAAGCGACATCTGCACAAAAATCGTGCCGCAGGCATAGATCTGCATATAGGGCCATGCATAAAGGATCGTATTTTCACTGGCCCCGAACATCAGAAGCACAGAGCGGCCGAACAGCAGAAAGAACGCGGTCAGAGTGACGGAGATAAAAAAGAGCATGGAAGCGCAGTTTCCAAGGATGCGCTCCGCTTCATCCGGCCGTCCTTTGCCCATCATAATCGAAGCCCGCGGCGCGCCGCCCATACTGACGAGTGCCGCAAAGGCGGAGATGCACATGATCACCGGCATCGTCACGCCCACCCCGGTGAGGGCGTCCGGACCGATGTCGGGAATATGCCCGATATACATGCGATCCACCATGTTGTACAAAAGATTAATGATCTGGGCCGTGATGGCCGGAAGCGCCAGATTAAAAAGCAGCCGGCCGATCGGATCACGGCCAAGATCCGCTTCGCCGGAAGCACGGTTATGGTTCATAATTTATTCCTCCTTGCAGATTGTGGATTTGCTGTCTTTCCTGTTTTTCCTGAATCTCGTGGCAACAGGAATGAATATCTACGCGCAGCCGCCATCTGCCATTCGCTAATCAGGCGGCAGGTAATAGAGAGTAATATATCATATTGGAAACGCCTTTTCAACCACGTTATTTTAAGGATTGAGTGAGCGGACGCCGTAACGCTGCTATTC
>NZ_CALPCY010000030.1:0-63395 GCF_943193115.1 Otoolea muris | reverse complement strand
TCACACGATACCTTAAACCCTATATAGAATAAAGCTTCCGCTTCGGGTTCGAATCCCGTCTCGTGCTCTTTGAAAAGCCCGAATTTACTGGGCTTTTTTACTTTGTGTTATATTTCAAGCCGTATGAAATGTTCCCTCTTGACAATCCCCCCAAGACCAGCTATGATTATTCCATGAAAAGGCAGTGAAAAAGAGGAGTACACCCGTTACCCCTGACAGAGAGGGCGGCCCGGCGGTTGAGAGGCGGCTTCAGGAAGGGCGGATGGAAGGTAGCTTTGGAGCCGGATTTCCGAACAGGCTGTCCAGCAGTAGGAGATCACGGATCGTCCCCGTTACAGGACGCAATGAGGATCGGATGCGTATGCGCCGCGCAGGAGCACAAGGCCGGTCGAAAAAAGGTGGTACCGCGAGTCGCTTCGCCCTTTGCAGTAAATGCAGAGGGCTTTTTTTATGCACAGGCCCGCAAAGGGAAGTTTGCCCCAAAGCGGCATGCGGGCCGCGCGACGAGCAGGGGAAAAGCTTTTTCTCTACTCGATTGCACAGGCTCGCGTGTGGGGCGGAGAAATGATCGTGTAATAGTTCGCCGCCCGATTTTCAAAATATATTTATTTCACAGAGGAGGCATAACCATGAGAGAAATGGAAAAGACATACAATCCGGCGGATATCGAAAAACGCCTGTACCAGAAATGGCTGGACGGCAAATATTTCCTTGCCGACGCGGCGCGCGGAAAGCGGGAGGGCAAAAAGCCCTTTACGATTGTGATGCCGCCGCCCAATATCACAGGCCAGCTCCATATGGGGCATGCCCTGGACAATACGATGCAGGATATTTTAACGCGCTATAAGAGGATGCAGGGCTATGAAGCGCTCTGGCAGCCGGGCACGGATCACGCGGCGATCGCCACGGAGGTGAAGGTGACGGATCGCTTAAAGAGCCAGGGCATTGACAAGCAGGAGCTGGGCCGCGAGGGCTTCCTTGAGAAGGCGTGGGAGTGGAAAGAGGAGTATAACACGCGCATCATCGGGCAGCTTCACCGGCTCGGTTCGTCCGCAGACTGGGACAAGACGCGTTTTACGATGGATGCGGGCTGTTCGGAGGCGGTCCTGGAGGTCTTTGAAAAGCTGTACAGGAAGGGCTATATTTACAGGGGCTCCCGCATCATCAACTGGTGTCCGGCGTGCCAGACCTCGATCTCGGACGCGGAGGTGGAGCATGAGGAAAAGGACGGCTTTTTCTGGCATATCCAGTACCCAATCGTGGGAGAAGAGGGGCGCTTTGTGGAGATTGCCACCACGCGCCCGGAAACCATGCTGGGCGATACGGCCGTGGCGGTGAATCCCGGGGATGAGCGCTATCAGGCTCTGATCGGGAAGATGCTGAAGCTTCCGCTGACGGATCGGGAGATTCCGGTGATTGCGGACGAATATGTGGATAAGGAATTCGGCACAGGCTGTGTGAAGATCACCCCGGCCCATGATCCCAACGACTTTGAGGTGGGAAGACGCCATCAGTTAGAGGAAATCTGCATCATGAACGACGATGCGACGATCTGCGCGCCCGGCAAATATCAGGGAATGGACCGCTATGAGGCCAGGAAGGCCATTGTGGATGATTTAACCGCCCTGGGCCTGCTTGTAAAAGTAATTCCGCATTCCCATAACGTGGGCGCGCACGATCGCTGCAAGACCACGGTGGAACCCATGATTAAGCCTCAGTGGTTTGTGAAAATGGACGAGATGGCAAAGCCGGCCATTGAAGCCCTGAAATCCGGCCGTCTGAAATTCGTCCCGGAGAGCTTTGGCAAGACCTATCTGCACTGGCTGGAGGGCATCCGCGACTGGTGTATTTCCAGACAGCTCTGGTGGGGGCACCGGATCCCGGCCTACTATTGTGATGACTGCGGGGAGATGACGGTTTCAAAGACGGCCGTGAAAACATGCCCGAAATGCGGCGGCGCGCACGTTCATCAGGATGAAGATACGCTGGACACCTGGTTTTCCTCCGCGCTGTGGCCGTTTTCCACGCTGGGATGGCCGGAAAAGACGCCGGAATATGAGTATTTTTATCCCACGGACGTGCTGGTGACAGGGTATGACATCATTTTCTTCTGGGTTATCCGCATGGTATTTTCCGGCCTGGAGCAGACGGGAAAGGAGCCGTTTAACACCGTCCTGATCCATGGCCTGGTGCGCGACTCACAGGGGCGCAAGATGAGCAAATCCCTTGGAAACGGCATTGATCCGCTGGAGGTGATCGACAAATACGGGGCGGACGCGCTGCGCATGACGCTCATGACCGGAAACGCGCCGGGCAATGATATGCGTTTTTACTGGGAGCGCGTGGAGGCCAGCCGAAATTTTGCCAATAAGGTGTGGAATGCGTCGCGTTTCATTATGATGAATATCGGGAAAGCGCCGGACGCGAAGGCAGAGCTTAAAGCTCTTACCCTTGCGGACCGCTGGATCCTTTCCAGAGTGAATACCCTGGCAAAGGATGTGACAGAAAATATGGATAAATACGAGCTGGGGATTGCCCTCCAGAAGGTGTATGATTTTATCTGGGAGGAATTCTGCGACTGGTATATTGAGATGGTAAAGCCAAGGCTGTACGACGAAACGGACGCGACCAAGGCGGCGGCGCTGTGGACGCTGAAGGCAGTGCTTTTGCAGTCCTTAAAGCTTCTGCACCCCTATATGCCGTTTATCACAGAGGAGATCTTCATGAGTTTACAGGACGAAGAGCCGTCGATCATGGTTTCCTCCTGGCCGGTTTACAGGGAGAGCTGGAATTTTGCAGAGGAAGAGCAGGCGGTGGAGACGATGAAAGAGGCGGTCCGCGCGATCCGCAATGTCCGGGCCTCCATGAATGTTCCGCCCAGCAAAAAGGCAAAGGTTTACGTTGTGTCAGACAGCGCCGAAACGCTCGGCATCTTTGAGCGCGGCAGGAGCTTCTTTGCAAGCCTTGCCTGTGCGGGCGAGGTGGTTCTCCAGACAGATAAGACGGGAATCGCAGAGGACGCTGTATCGGCTGTGACTGCCCGGGCGGCGATCTATATGCCGTTTGCGGAGCTGGTGGATCTGGACAAGGAGATCGAGCGCCTGAAAAAGGAAGAGGAACGCCTGACAAAGGAGTTAAACCGTGTCAATGGGATGCTGGGAAATGAGAAATTTGTCAGCAGGGCGCCGGAGGCGAAGATCGCCGAGGAGCGCGAAAAGCTCGCGAAGTATACGCAGATGATGGCGCAGGTGAAGGAGAGGCTTTCGCAGTTAGGAACTGTCAAAAAATAACTTTTCATATTGCTTGTTTTTTTCTCCGATAGTACCACTCAAAAATCAGTTACATAGCCCACTATGCGCCTGATTTTTGAGTGGCACTCTCGAAGAAAAATCCTGCGCACTATTGAAAAGTTATTTCTTAACAGTTCCTTAGAGCGCGTTTGAAACGCGCTCTGATGAAAACGGGCGGCGCTCAAGAGGAGGAGGGCTCCACAGTCCGTCTTCCTCTGCCGCCTGCGCGCGCCCGCAAAGAAGCCTTGTCATTTCAGAAATATTCCCATAACAGATTGCACATTTCTCCCCAACCGTCTATAATGTGTTTATTCCCGCGAGCAACGAGCCAGGAGGGCGTGCCTGCATGCACATTTGGCGACTGCCGCGAGGGCCAAATACCCCGCTGCTCTGCAGCGCTGCAAGCTTGACGCCCCGTTGCTTGCAGCGGGGTTGCTGACTACAAACACGAAAAGGATCAAACGTATGCTGACAGAAAAATACATTAAATCCCTGTGTCTCCCCCAATTCTGGTCGCGGGGCCGGGTTCTGGCGCAGGAAAATGCAGTGATGAATCTGCGTATTTCCGTAACGCCGACCATGATTGATTTTGAGGCCAGAGTGCAGGGCAGCCGGAAGCAGCCATACAGGGTTATCGGCAGCTATAACCGCTCAGAGGAAAAGCTGAAACGGATCTCCTGTAGCTGCCCTGCATTCATGGAGTATCAGGGCCTTTGTAAGCACTGTGCGGCTGTTCTTATAAAATGTGTGGATATGGAAGAGTTTCAGGACACGGCCAGCCTGCGCGGCGCGGGCGTATCGCGCCAGGATACGGACAGGCGGCAGGACGCATCTGAACGGGCGACGACGCCGGAATTTAAGCGTTTTCTGGAAACGGAGCTGAATAGCCGTTCTGTGCTTCTTGGACATGACGAGCTGCACGGCAGGGTGCGCCTGGAGCCGTATTTTACGGTGAGGGGCAGCCGTTTGTCGGTGGAGTTCAAGCTTGGCGTGGGACGGATGTATGTGATAAAGGATGTGTATGCCTTTGCGGCGAACTGCCTGAGAAAGGATCCGTATGAATATGGAAAAAATTTGAAATTTGTCCACACCGTCGAGGCATTTGAGGAGGATTCCCGGCCGCTTGTGATGGAGGTGGTGAGCTGGGCCAGGCAGCGGGTGAGCAATCTTTCTTCCCTTCGGTACAACAACGTGGCCAACCGGTCGGCGACGCTGACAGAGGATGTGTTCGCAAGATTTCTTCTGGCATACCGCGGTGAGGAGCTTCAGGTCACACTGGACGGCGTCGCCCTGTTCTGCCGGATGGTCCAGGGGCCTGCGCCGCGCCGCCTTACCATTTGCGGGGACAGGGACGGCGTCGTCTTAAAGACATCGCCTATGCGCACGTTTACAGGCAGCTCGTATGTTGTGACGATCATCGATTCCTCCATTTATATTGAAAGCGAACGGGATCTGCGCCCCTCGCTGGACTTCCTGTATTTCCTGGAGGACAAAAAGCGCCAGGATATGTTTATCCATAAATCAGATGTCCCGGCCTTTTGCCGCGAGCTTTTGCCGCGGCTTGAGAAAAATTTTGCCTGTGATCGTGAAGGATTTGACGAGGCTTCATATGGAATTGTTCCGGCGCGCTTCCAGTTCTATTTAGACCGCCCGGGCGAGGACACGGTGTCCTGCCGCGCTCTGGCAGTGTACGGGGAGGAAAAGGAAAAGCGTGAGTTCGGCCTGTTTGACAATACCACGGATCTTTTGCAGCGGGATCGCGCGGCGGAGGTGGAGACGGCCGCGCTTCTGGCAGAATGGCGGGACAGCGCGCGGGACAGGCAAACGGCCCTGGTGGAAGGCGAGGAGGAGATTTACCGCTTCCTGTCCGGCGTTGCGCCGCTTCTCGAGAGCCGTGGGGAGGTCTTTGCCACGGATGCCTTCCGGCGTCTTCGGATCCGCCGGCAGCCGCGCGTGACGGTCAGCCTGTCCATCAAACGCGGCTTCCTGCAGTTTGCCTATGAGGCGGAGGAGATGAACCGGGAGGAAATAGAGGAGATCTTATCCCATTACGATCGGAAGAGGAAATATTACCGCTTAAAGGACGGGAGCTTCCTGGATATGGAGCAGGGAGATTCTGTGAGTACGCTCCATTCTATCCGGGAGGATTTGAACCTGACGGATGCCCAGATGAAAAAGGGGGAAGTCCGCCTGCCTGCGTACCGGGCGCTTTACCTGGACGACGCCGCGAGGGAGAGCGCGCTTCTGGAGACAAAGGAGGACGCGCAGTGCCGTTCCTTCCTGCGCGATATGAAGAATGTGGAGTACCATGATTTCCCCCTGCCGGAGTCTCTGGAGCCTGTCCTGCGCTCCTATCAGAAATACGGATTTCTGTGGCTCAAGAACCTAAGGAAAAACGGGCTGGGCGGCGTTTTGGCGGATGATATGGGACTTGGAAAGACGCTGCAGGTGATCGCCTTCCTGCTCTCGGAGGCGCAGGAAAAACGCCCCGCCGGGCGGCGCTTTGCCGTAGTGATCACACCGGCCTCGCTGGTGTATAACTGGCGGGAGGAGTTAAAGCGGTTTGCGCCGGAGCTTTCCGTGACGCTGGCTGTGGGCGCCGCCGCGGAGCGCAGGGCATTGATTGAGGCATCCGCGGACTGCGATGTGCTGATCACGTCCTATGACCTGCTCAAGCGCGATATTGCGATCTATGAAAATCTGGAATTCTCCTGCCAGATCATTGACGAGGCGCAGTACATCAAGAATCAGGGCACGCAGGCGGCAAAGGCTGTAAAAGCCGTTCACAGCGTATTCCGGGCAGCGCTCACGGGAACTCCGATCGAAAACAGGCTGAGCGAGCTGTGGAGCCTTTTTGATTTCCTTCTGCCGGGATTTCTCTACTCGTATCCGGCCTTCCGCAAGCGCTATGAGCTGCCGGCAGCCGGGGAGCAGGGAAAGGACGCGCTTGCGCGCTTACAGCGCATGATCCGCCCCTTTGTGCTGAGAAGGCTTAAAAAGGACGTGCTGAAGGAGCTTCCGGACAAGCTGGAGAAAAACGTCGCCAGCGCCATGGAGGGCGAGCAGCTTAAGCTGTACCGGACCAATGTGGGGAACCTGCGCCGGATGTTGGAAAAGCAGACCAAGGAGGAATTCAACCACTCCCGGATCCAGATCTTAAGCCAGCTCACGCTGCTGCGGGAAATCTGCTGTGATCCGGCGCTGGTGTACGATGACTACAGGGGAAAAAGCGCCAAGACCGATCTCTGCATGGATCTGATCCGCAACGGCGTGGAGGGCGGCCATAAGATCCTGCTGTTTTCCCAGTTTACAGCCATGCTGGAGCGCCTTAAGGACCGGCTGACGCAGGAGCAGATTTCCTGGTATTCCCTGACCGGGGCCACGCCAAAGGCGGAGCGCGTGCGCCTTGCGCAGGCTTTTAACACAGACGATACATCGGTATTCTGCATTTCGCTGAAAGCAGGGGGGACGGGCCTCAATTTAACGGCGGCGGATATCGTGATCCATTTTGATCCTTGGTGGAACCTGGCGGTTCAGAACCAGGCCACGGACCGGGCCCACCGCATCGGCCAGAAGCAGGTCGTATCCGTGTACCGCCTGATCGCCCGCGAAAGCATAGAAGAGCAGATCGTCAAAATGCAGGAAGCCAAACGCGAGCTGGCGGATCAGGTGCTCTTAGGCGAGGGGATGGAGAACGGAAGCTTTACAAGGGAAGAACTGCTTGAGATTTTGAAAAATTCGTGATAATTCGGATGAAATCATCAAAATATTTGCGGCAGACCTGCCGAAATGAGTGTCCGGGTTTGCGGCAGCAGAAATGGGTGATCCGGGAAAGGAGCGAATCATGAGCGAATCAGAAAAGAGGCCGGAGGAGGAAGAAAAGCGCCGCCTGGAGGAGGAAAATGAGGCGCTGCGAAAGGAGCTTGAAATCCTGCGGGAGAAAACGCTCAAAGAGCGGCTTTATGACCATGTCCATGTGTCGGTGCGGACCATGGACATCTTTATCGGGGTGATGGCCGCGCTGTTCATTGCGGTGATCGTGCTGGGGCTTTTGAATAAGTAGGGGCGCAAATGGGCGGCAGAATGAGGAGGAAGAAACTGTATGCAGGTTGAACAATATGTTATGGCGTATGGGGCAGAGCAGGCATTTACCGCCGAAAACGCCGCCGCGATCCCATGCGGGCAGGTTCAATCCCGCCAGTCAGCAGCGCTGCGCCGGATAACGCGCCCGCGGCAGGCAAAGAAACGGTTCGGAAACCAACTTTTACATCATGGCAAGCCGGCTGTTCTGGTATTCTCCGCTGAAGGTGACATCCCTTGAAAACCAGCCGGGCGCGGTAAACGAAAGCGCCTCCTGTTCATTCGGAAATTCAACCTCTGCGAGTATCAGCCCCTCATAGTCCCCTTCAAAAACATCCAGCTCAATCGTATACGGGGTGTCCGCAAGGGGAATCCGGTACCGCTTCTTCTTAAGGATGCGGCCGTCCGCCTTCTCCAGCAGGTGGAGGTACGACGCTTCATCCAAAGGCAGGTTATGCTCCTCGCGTGACAACAGACCTTTGGACTTATAGGTCAGGTAAAAGGAATCATCCTCACGCCGGATGCGCACAACAGGAGATGTGCATAGATAAGCCTGCTCGATTTGGCAAAAGGGATGCTGCGCAAAATCGTCAGGCGGGGTTTCAATGAAATATTTGCGTTCGATTTCCATAGATTGTGTCCTTTCTTTTTGTGAATTGCAGGAGATATACAGGGAAGACGGTCATATGGTTTCGTTCACAGTATAGCAGCAATATAGAAAAAAGTCAAAATTAAGGGACTGCCGCGGAATACCTTTCATATCGCTTGTCTTTTTCCCGCAACAGTTCCTGAGAATTGAGGAATCACTATGCTTCTATGGCTCAAAGAACATAAATACTGCCTGATCGGCCTTTACCTTTTCGTCTTTCTCGCTGGATTTTTCGCGCTGGAGGCCGCCGCGCCAAAGCCAAAGGTGATCATCCACTGTGCGGCGGACGACTGGATCCCGTTTAACGAATGGTTCGTCCTGCCATACGCGCTGTGGTACCTCTGGGTCCCGGCCTGCATGTTCTGTTTCATGCTGAGGGACAAGGCGGCCTACCTGGAGCTGTGCTTCAACATGTTCACCGGAGCGACGCTGTGCCTGTTCATCTACGCCCTC
Source organism: Otoolea muris (assembly GCF_943193115.1). Lineage (NCBI taxonomy): Bacteria > Bacillati > Bacillota > Clostridia > Lachnospirales > Lachnospiraceae > Otoolea > Otoolea muris. The sequence goes on along the minus strand of NZ_CALPCY010000030.1, from coordinate 54,923 downwards.
TGGCCCAACGGCCTGGATCTGCGCAGAGAAATCACAGCAGACAATATCTGCGCGGATCTGGTGCGCCTCCTGCGAAGCATCGATCCGCCCTGCAACGTCTGCCCCTCGATCCACGTATCAAGCACAGCGGCCGTTCACCTGACGCTCTGCCGTTCCCGTTCACTGGGAAAAAGCGCCGGCATGCGCGCGCTGTCTATTATCGTCACAGCGGCGATCTGCGCCTCAACCATGTTTATCAAACAGCATTCGCTCATCGACGTGCTCTGCGGGTGGCTTCTGAGCCTGTCCCTGACAGCCGCGGCATCCATTTACACAAAACAAAAAGCCGCCGCCCGGGTATCCCGCCCCGAAACAGAACAAAGCGAACACTGAAAACATTATAACCATAAATGTAAGGAGGAAACCATGTCAAACGTATATGCATTTCTGGCCGACGGGCTGGAAGAAGTAGAATGCCTGGCCGTAACGGATCTCTTAGTCCGCGCCGGCATCAAAGTAACCTTAGTATCCATAAACGGGACAAAAGAAGTCACCGGCTCCCACGGCTTTTGCATCAGGACCGACGCACTGCTTACGGACGTAAACTGCAGCCATGCAGACGTCCTCTTCCTTCCTGGCGGCATGCCCGGAACCAAAAACCTTGCCGCATGCGCCCCGCTGGCTGATGAACTCATCAAAGCGGACAAAGAAGGCCGCCGCCTTGCCGCTATCTGCGCCGCCCCCAGCGTCCTTGGCCGCCTGGGCCTTTTAAAAGGAAGAAAAGCAACCTGCTTCCCCGGCTTTGAAGCGGAACTCACCGGCGCGGAGATATCTTCTGCCCCAGTTGTGACAGACGGGACCGTCACAACCGCGAAGGGGTTGGGATGCGCTTTAGATCTGGGACTGGAGCTGATCCGGCTGCTGATAGGCGGGGAGAAGGCGGCGGAGATTAAAGCGGCGATCCAGTATAAATAGTATTCGCGAAAGGGAAGTATTCGTGAAAGGGCCGCCTGTAACAGGGTGTATATCCAACGGAACCCCGCTCTCGCTCAGTGAAAAGCGCAGCGGACACTAAGCTCGAAAAGACCTCGCTAAGTGTCCGCTGCGCTTTTCTCCGAGCGGAAGCGGGGTTCCGTTGGATATAGCGCCTGACACTGGCGTCCTCTCTCGCGATCGAATAACGCCCAATCCCCCAGAAAAATTTTCACAAATTCTGCTGGCATTCACCCAATGACTATGCTATAATGATACCTTGAAGTGTAACGCCTGCCAGGATGGCGGTTCACATACAGAATTAAGGAGGATCCCCTACAATGAGTTTACAGGTAGAAAAATTAGAAAAGAACATGGCGAAGCTGACCATCGAGGTTTCGGCGCAGGAATTTGAGACGGCGGTCAGGAAGGCTTACAACCACAATAAAGGAAGATTCAACATTCCCGGCTTCAGAAGAGGAAAAGCGCCGCAGATGATGATTGAAAAGATGTACGGAGCCGGCATTTTCTATGAGGAGGCGGCGAACGATCTGATCGATGAGTCCTATCCGAAGGCTCTGGATGAGTGCGGGGAGGTTGTCGTGTCCTCCCCGGATATCACCGTGACACAGGTCGAGAAGGGCAAGCCCTTTATTTACGAGGCCAGAGTGGCTGTGAAGCCGGAGGTTGCCTTAGGGGAATATAAGGGCATTGAGGTTGCGAAGGCGGAAGCTGTGGTGACGGATGAGGATGTCGAGAAGGAGCTGGAGGCGGACCGTGAGAAGAACGGCAGGCTGGTTTCCGTGGAAGATCGACCGGTCGAGGACGGCGATCAGACGGTGATTGATTTTAAGGGCTTTATCGACGGCAAGGCGTTTGAGGGCGGCGAGGGCGAGGATTATGAGCTGACCATCGGCTCCCATTCCTTTATCGATACCTTTGAGGAGCAGTTGATTGGAAAGAAGATCGGGGAGGCATGCGAGGTGCTTGTGACCTTCCCGGAGGAGTACCACGCGCCGGATCTTGCCGGAAAGCCGGCCCGTTTTGAGGTGACGGTGAAGGAGATCCGGGTAAAGGAGCTGCCGGAGCTCAATGACGAGTTTGCAAGCGAGGTTTCTGATTTTGAGACGCTTGCGGCATATAAGGACGATATCCGGGCAAAGCTTCAGGAGAGGAAGGAGCGCCAGGCCGCTGCGGAAAACGAGAATAACGTGATTGAAAAGGTCGTTGAGAACGCGCAGATGGAGCTTCCGCAGCCCATGATCGATACGCAGGCGCGCGGCATGGTGGAAGATTATGCGCGCAATCTGCGCAGGCAGGGCTTAAATTTCAATGATTATATGAAGTACACCGGTATGACGGTGGAAAAGATTATGGAGCAGATGGCGCCGCAGGCGGAGAAGCGGATCCGCACCAGGCTTGTGCTTGAGAAGGTGGCGGAGGTTGAGAACATCCAGATCTCCGACGACGCGGTGGATCAGGAGATTGAGAAGATGGCGGCATCCTATAAGATGGATCCGGCCCGTATGAAGGAGAATATGGGCGAGCGCGAAAGGGAGCAGCTTAAGGAAGACTTAATGGTACAGGAGGCCGTTGACTTCCTGGTATCCGAGGCAAAGCTCGTTTAAAGCGCGATACAGCGCCGCCGCCCGGCATCCCGGGCGGCGGCGGCACAGCCGTAAATGTATTTATTTGAACAGGAGGCATATATGAGCTTAGTTCCGTATGTCCTTGAATCGACAAGCCGGGGAGAGCGTTCCTATGACATCTACTCCAGGCTTTTGAAGGATCGGATCATCTTCCTGGGGGAAGAAGTGAGCGATGTGACAGCGAGTCTTATCGTGGCGCAGCTTTTATTTCTGGAGGCAGAGGATCCGAAGAAGGATATCAACCTCTATATCAACAGCCCGGGGGGCTCTGTCACGGCCGGAATGGCGATTTATGACACAATGAATTATATTAAGTGCGACGTTTCCACGATCTGCCTGGGCATGGCCGCCAGCATGGGCGCGTTCCTGCTTGCAGGCGGAGCGAAGGGAAAGCGTTACGCCCTGCCCAACTCTGAGGTGATGATCCATCAGCCCTCAGGCGGCGCGAAGGGCCAGGCCACGGAGATCCAGATCGTGGCGGAAAAAATCCTGCAGACCAAGAAGAAGCTGAATGAGATCCTGGCAGCGAATACCGGTCAGCCATACGAAGTCATTGAGAGAGATACCGATCGAGATAATTATATGACGGCTCAGGAAGCGATGGACTATGGCCTGATTGACCATGTGATTGTGAGCCATTAATGATGAGGAATCGAGGTGGGCGTATGCCAGGCAGATCAGACGACAAGATCCGCTGCTCTTTTTGCGGTAAAACCCAGGATCAGGTTAGAAAACTGATTGCAGGCTCGGAAAATGTCTATATTTGCGACGATTGTATCGAGCTGTGCGCAGAAATACTGGAGGAAGAGCTGGCGGAACCGGACAACGGTCCTGACTTCAGCGGGATCAACCTGTTAAAGCCAAAGGAAATCAAGGAATTTTTGGATGAGTATGTAGTGGGGCAGGAGGAGGCCAAGAAGGTTCTCTCCGTGTCCGTTTACAACCACTATAAGAGAATCACGTCCCGCGGGGCGCAGGATGTGGAGATTCAGAAGAGCAATATTCTCATGCTGGGGCCGACCGGATCGGGAAAAACCTACCTGGCCCAGACGCTGGCGAGGATTCTGAACGTGCCCTTTGCCATTGCGGACGCCACGACGCTGACGGAAGCGGGCTATGTGGGCGAGGATGTGGAGAATATCCTGTTAAAGATTATCCAGGCCGCGGACTACGATGTGAGCCGGGCGGAGTACGGGATCATTTATATTGATGAGATTGACAAGATTACAAAGAAGTCGGAGAATGTATCCATAACCAGGGACGTTTCCGGCGAGGGCGTGCAGCAGGCGCTGCTCAAGATACTGGAGGGAACCACGGCCAGCGTTCCGCCGCAGGGCGGCAGGAAGCATCCGCAGCAGGAGCTGATCCAGATTGACACGACGAATATCCTGTTTATCTGCGGAGGCGCGTTTGACGGCCTGGAGAAGATTGTGGAAAACCGTCTGGGGGCCGGCTCGATTGGCTTCAACTCAGAGGTTGTAAATAAAAACGAACAGGATATTGACGAGCTGCTCGCGCAGGTGATGCCCCAGGATCTGACGAAATTCGGCCTGATTCCGGAGTTTATCGGCCGCGTGCCGGTGACGGTATCCTTAAAGACGCTGAATGAGGAGGCGCTGATCCGCATTCTTTCGGAACCGAAAAATGCGGTGAGCAAACAGTACGTGGCGCTTCTCGATCTGGACGGCGTGAAGCTGGAATTTACGGAGGACGCGCTGGCCGCTATTGCCAGACGGGCCGTGGAGCAGAAGACCGGGGCCAGAGGGCTGCGCTCGATCATGGAGTCGATTATGATGGATGTGATGTACGAGATCCCGTCAGATTCCGCGATTGGCATCTGCACTATCACCGCCGACGTGGTGGATGGAAAATGCGGGCCCGAGCTGGTATACCGGGAGAATACGGTACCCCGTAAGTCGCTTGCAGGGCGCTTAAAAAAGGATAAGACAGGCGAGATCGCTTAAATCGGGCGTCTCTTCCGAAAAAGTGTGTTGCTGTGTACGGCCCGGCAGGGGTGCGCGGGAACCAAAGGGGTTTGTAAGATGAGTCTCATTTTGCAGATCCCTTTCTGCTTTTAGGGACGGTTACAGACTGTGAGGACAGAAGATGGAAGATGAAAAGATGACAATCCCGGTGATAGCGCTGCGGGGGCTGACGATGCTGCCGCAGATGACCATCAATTTTGATATCATGCGGGGAAAATCGATCGCAGCGGTGGAAAAGGCCATGCTGGGCGATCAGAAAGTATTTCTCGTCACGCAGATGGAGCAGGAGGATATGGAGCCGGATATGGCGGATCTGTTTCAGATAGGCGTGGTGGGCTTTGTAAAGCAGCTTTTAAAGCTTCCGGGCGGGCTGATCCGCGTGACCGTGGAGGGCTTAAGCAGGGCGGAGCTTCTTGAGCTTGACACAGAGGGGGAATTTTACAGCGGGACGGTTGACGTCCTGCCGGAGGCCGAGGATGATCTGGAGCCTCTGGAAAAGGAGGCCATGACCCGGATCGTGGGGGAGAAGCTGGAGGAATATGGGAAATACAATCCGGCCATGGGAAAGGAGTTTACCGCTTCCCTGATGTCGGCCCCGGATTTTGCGGGACTTTTGACACAGATTGCCGTGCAGTTTCCGTGGGATTACACGGCCAAGCAGAAGATTCTGGAGTGCGGCTCCTTAAGCCTGATGTATGAGGTGGAGATGCAGCTCATTTTGACGGAGACGGAGATTTACCGGCTGAAACGCGAGTTCCAGGGCAAGGTCAAGGCCGCGGTTGACAAGAATCAGAGAGAATACATCCTGCGCGAGCAGCTCCGCGTGCTCCGTCAGGAATTGGGGGAGACTCCGGAATCGGACGCAGATGAGTTCTTAAGCCGTTTAAAGAGCCTGCGCGCGGATAAGGAGATAAAGGAGCGGATCCAGAAGGAGATCGCGCGTTTCCAGTCCATGCCGTCCGGAAGCCAGGACGCGAATGTGCTGCGCATGTATCTGGAGACGGTTCTGGAGCTCCCGTGGAATAAGACGACCAAGGACAATATGGACATGAAGCACGCCAAAGAGGTGCTGGAGGAGGATCACTACGGTCTTGAGAAGGTTAAGGAACGGGTGCTGGAATATCTTGCGGTCCGCATCCTCACCAGAAAGGGCGTGAGCCCGATCCTCTGCCTGGTGGGTCCGCCCGGCACGGGCAAGACGTCCATCGCGCGCTCGATTGCCAGGGCCATGGGGCGCAAATATGTGCGCATCAGCTTAGGCGGCGTCCGGGACGAGGCGGAGATACGGGGACACAGGAAAACGTATGTGGGCGCCATGCCGGGGCGCATCGTCGAGGGCTTAAAGCAGGCGGGCGTCAGCAATCCGCTGATGCTTCTGGACGAGGTTGACAAGGTGGGGAGCGATTACAAATCCGACACCTCGTCTGCCCTTCTGGAGGTGCTGGACGCGGAGCAGAACGTGCGTTTCCGCGATCACTACGTAGAGCTGCCGATCGATCTGTCCCGCGTCCTGTTTATCGTGACAGCCAATACCACAGAGACGATCCCGCGGCCGCTCTTAGACCGCATGGAGATCATTGAGGTCAGCAGCTACACCGAAAACGAAAAATTCCATATCGGACGGAATTACCTGATCAAAAAGCAGATGGAAAAGAACGGGCTTTCTAAGGAGCGCCTGACCATCACCAACCCGGCCCTGGAAAAGATGATCCACAATTACACCCGGGAGGCCGGCGTCCGCAATTTAGAGCGCCGGATTGGCGATGTGTGCCGCAAAACAGCCCGCGAGCTTCTGGAAAAGAACAGGAGTTCGGTTCGTGTCACGGAAAAGAACCTGGAAAAATATCTGGGCCGCGAGAAGATTCTCTTTGAAAATGCATCCGATGAGGATCAGGTGGGGATTGCCTGCGGGCTGGCCTGGACGAGCGTCGGAGGCGATACCCTGCAGATTGAGGTCAACGTGATGCCCGGCAAGGGAAACCTCCAGTTGACAGGCCAGATGGGGGATGTGATGAAGGAATCCGCCCAGACGGCCCTGACCTATGTCCGTTCTGTCGTCTCGCGGGAGTACGGGGTGGAGGAGGCGTATTTTGAGACGCATGATCTCCACATCCACATCCCGGAGGGAGCGGTGCCAAAGGACGGCCCCTCGGCGGGGATTACGATGGCGAGCGCCATGCTGTCCGCCGTGACCGGCCGCGCCGTGGCGGCCAGGGTGGCCATGACGGGGGAGATCACCCTGCGCGGCCATGTGCTGATGATCGGGGGCTTAAAGGAAAAGCTTCTCGCGGCCCGCATGGCGCGTATCAGGAAGGTTCTGGTCCCGGAGAAAAACCGGCCCGACGTGGAGGAGCTGCCAAGAGAGATCACAAAGGGCATGGAGATCGTGTATGTGAAAGAGATGGACGAGGTGCTCCGCGAGGCCCTTGTGCCGGGGGAAGAGGCGGAAAAACGGCCGGGAAGAAAAAGAAAGGCAGCGGAAAGCTCATGATAATAAAGGATGTCAGCCTGGAGACGGTGTGCGGCGTGACGAGCCGCCCGCCGGAACATACACAGCCGGAATTTGCATTTGCCGGCAAATCAAACGTGGGGAAATCCTCCCTGATCAACGCCCTGATGAACCGGAAGTCCCTGGCGCGCGTCTCCGGCCAGCCCGGCAAGACGCAGACCATCAATTTTTACCATATCAACCAGGCTTTTTACTATGTGGATCTGCCGGGCTACGGCTATGCGAGGGCCAATATGGAGGTCAAGGCAAAATGGGGAAAGATGATCGAGCGCTATCTGCACAGCTCAAGAGTGCTGCGGTGCGTGTTCCTTCTAGTTGACATCCGCCATGAGCCGTCGGCCAATGACCGCCTGATGTATGACTGGATCGTGTCCCAGGGCTATCAGCCGGCGATCCTGGCGACAAAGGCGGATAAGATTAAGAGAAGCCAGACGGATAAACATCTGAAGATGATCCGGGACGGGTTAAAGCCCGCTCCCGGGGGCCTGCTGCTCCCCTTTTCAGCGGAGACAAAGCAGGGCCGGGAGGAGATATGGGATTACATCGAGAGCCTGCTGTAGTGCTCTGCGATTTTAATTTTGAGATACTGTCTTCCCGTCTCATAGGCCAGATAGATGGCAAGAACTGGCAGGACGAACAGAAGGAAGACCTTAAGCTGAAAAAGCTTTGCGCGGCGCTTTAGCTTTTTCAGCCTTTTTGACGCCTGCTTTGCGAAAGAATGTTTCTTTGCGGCCATAACTGCCTCCTTGGTTCGTGACTTGTATGTGAGCGCCGGGTAACCGTTCAGATAGGTCTGCGCACCTGCTGCGCTGACCGTACGAAAATGTGGCGGCAGCAGGTATCTGCCCTATCGCGAAGCGATTTTCATGGGCAGATGCCGGGGCATTTTCAAACACGCCCCGGCATGCTGAAATCATGGAACAGGCCAGACGGCCGCTCCCTTACGCGGGCCCCTATGTCCCGCCGGAGGGCGGATCGCTCATCAGGGTTTTCATGATATAGGCGTAGATCTCCTGGCTGCGGTCTTTCCAGTGATTGCACATGATCTCGGCCTGCTCCTGATCCGGGACGGAGACATTGAGGCCGATCAGGACATTTTTGCCCTCGCGCACCTCGCAGCGGACGACGTAATCCTGGTTTGTGGATTTGTAGAAATCAGACACGACGCCGACTTCGTTGCGCATGCGGAAGCGGTTTTCCTTTAAGTATTTATCCATATCCCGGACAATGGCAGGGGAGATCTTTTTTCCGAAAAATTCCAGCGTTTCCTCGCCCTCCCTGGTTATCTCATAGAGGGTGCTGTTGTGCAGCGTTTCCATCTTGATAAGGCCCGAATCGAGAAGCTCATTCAGGGCCTGCTGGAGTGTAAAATAGGTTGTATAATCCCATTCCAGAAAGAAATTGGATAGCTGCGCATTGGTCAGCGGGAAATTGACCTTTTTCAGCATATACAGATTCATCAGTTTGTACAGGGTCATCGGTTCAGAAAGCATGGAAATACTCCTTCATAGTTTCGCAGAAGACGCCTGCAGCTCCCTGCAGGCGCGCCGGTCGGCGGCTCAGCGTTTGATATGCATCTTCACAGCGCGGCTTACGACATCGGCAACGCGGGGATCAAAGGCGGCGGGCAGGATGTTTTCCTCATTTAAATCAGCCTCGTCCACCAGGGAGGCGATGGCCTCTGCGGCGGCCAGCTTCATTTCCTCCGTAATAGCAGCGGCGCGGCCCTCCAGGGCGCCTTTGAAGATACCCGGGAAGATCAGGACATTGTTGACCTGGTTCGGGAAATCAGAGCGTCCGGTCCCCACGACTCTCGCCCCCGCGGCCCTCGCGAGATCCGGCATAATCTCCGGAACAGGGTTTGCCATGGCAAAAAGGATGGAATCCCGGTTCATGGAAGCCGCCATCTCAGGAGTTACAATACCCGGAGCGGAGACGCCGACAAAAATATCGGCCCCGGCGAGCGCATCGGCCAGCGTGCCGCTTCGGCGCTCCAGGTTCGTGACCTCCATCATGCGCTCCTGCATCCAGTTCAGCCCTTCCATGCCTTTGGAGAGGATGCCTGCCTTATCGCACAGCGTCACATGCGCAAAGCCGTAGCTGAGAAGAAGCCTGGCAATCGCAATGCCTGCGCTCCCGGCCCCGTTTATCACAACGCGGCAGTCCTCCTTCCTCTTTCCCGTCACTTTGAGGGCATTGATCATTCCGGCCAGCACCACAATCGCAGTCCCATGCTGATCGTCGTGGAACACCGGAATAGACAGGCGCTCCTTTAACCGCTCCTCGATCTCAAAGCAGCGGGGCGCGGAGATATCCTCTAGATTAATCCCGCCAAACGCAGGGGCGATGCGGACAACTGTCTCAATGATCTCCTCCGTATCCTGCGTATCCAGGCAGATAGGAAAGGCGTTGATGCCCCCAAACTCCTTGAAAAGCACAGCCTTTCCCTCCATAACCGGCATAGCGGCCAGGGGGCCGATATTCCCCAGCCCCAAAACGGCGCTGCCGTCGGACACAACGGCTACGGTGTTGGACTTGATAGTATATGTATAGGCAGCCTCCGGATCCTCTGCAATCACCTTGCAGGGCTCAGCCACTCCAGGCGTATACGCAAGCGCCAGATCCTCCCTGGTCTTAACGGCTGCCTTGGAGACGGTGTCAAGCTTGCCGTTCCATTGTCTGTGAAGCTCTAAGGCTTTTTCACTGTTTGTCATGATTTGATCCTTGATCCTTTCGTGCGTGATCTGCGGGGGCAGATGGGTGTGTGGTTTCAGCTTTAATAATAATGAGTTTGCCCGGGTAAGTCAAGATCATGGATGAAATTCTGGGGGGATTCTGCGTGAGGCGTGAGGGGGGACGCGAGGGGTTCCGTCGGATTCCCTGCCCGCTGCAGGCGGCCCCCTCACGACATACGTACCGGTTACAGGCGGTTCCCCAATTACGACTTCCGTACCGCCTGCAAGCGTCCCTTTACGTAACCTCCCCCAAAAGTGCTTTCCAAAAAAGTCGATTTATGTAGTGTAATTGTTTTTAAAGTATGGTAAAATGGATAGAAGCTTTTTTTTACGCATTCCATTTCACCATGATGAGACGGCAGCAGGTGGTATATAAATATGAAAGAACGGATTAACCGTCTGGCCAAAGGAATTATTGATTCGGAGCAGCCGAAGCTTGTCTGGACGCCGGATATTATTGAAGAGACTGTGAGGATGAACGCATCTTTTAAGAGGGAGCTTTTTGTTGGCAGCGATAACGGGCTGAACGTGAAGGGCTTTGTCTATTCCTCGAATATCCGCGTGCGGATCCCGAATGATAATAATACCTTTGGGGGACTCAGGAACCATATTGTATATGAGGTGGATACCTCTTTTCTGGCATCGGGAGATGAGATAGAGGGGTCTTTTTATCTTGTCACAAATTGCGGGGAGAGGGAGATACCGTACCTGTTCCATATTGAAGTCTCATCTTCCGGGAAGCTTCCGGGGGCGCTCCATAAGGCGGAGGATTTCCTGGATATGGCGCAGCATGACATGGATACGGCCCTGCGTTTTCTGGAGTATGAGGAGTTTTTGGAGGCGCCTTTTATGCAGGATCTGCATGTAAGGGCGATCTATGACGGTTTGAAAGGGCATGGGAACCGCCGGAATTTCATGGAGGAATTCCTGATTTCACTGGGAGTGAAAAAACCGGTTCACCTGACCGTGGAAACCGGGGCCAAGCACTACGAGAACCCGACGGGGCGTCTGGAGGACTCGATCCGCATCCGGAGCGCGGGCTGGGGGTATATTTATATGGAGATTACGGCAGAGGGGGATTTTCTTCACCTGCCGAAAAAGAGCGCTGTCCAGGAGGATTTTTCGGACGGGCTTTTGAACCTGCCGCTCATTGTGCTTCCGGAGCGCCTGCACGACGGGCGTAATTTTGGAATGGTGACCATACGGACCGTGCGGCAGACGCTCCGGGTTCCGGTGGAGGCTTCCCTGACGGCGGCGGAGCCGAACAGGGGCAGGCGGGCGTTCCGCCGGGAGTTTAGGCAGTTTCTGGAGCTTCGGTTAAAGTATGAGAGCGGGTTGTTTGAGGCCAGGCCGCTTCTTTTGGAAATGCAAAAGGAGCTGGATCTGATGAAGATGGCGGGTTCCCACCCGTTTATGCCCCTCTGGCAGGCGGAGCTGTATGTGCTGACGAAGCGCCCGGATCAGGCGTGCCTGATTCTTGATGAGATCCGGGATGCGGTTCTCTTAAAGCGCGGGGAGGAGCGGGTGGTCTACTGCTACTACCAGTACCTGCAGCTTCTGATCCGGGAGGATGAGGAGCAGAGGGATTCTCTTCTGCGCCTTTTGGAGAAATACTGCACGGGCGGGCGGCTGCGCGGGGAGGAGGAGTTTCTGTACCTGATGCTTTTAAAGGTCAGCCGGACGCTGGCCGACAATCCTTCCGTGGTTCTTCTGAGCATGGAACAGATGTATCAGAACGGATGCCGCAGCCCGTTTGTCTATCTGGAATGCTTAAAGGTTTTGGATAAGGAGCCGGAGCTGCTTAAAAGCGCGGGACGCCTGGAGCTTCACGCCCTTTATTTTGGGGCCAGGAGGGGCTTTGTGAGCCAGGAGCTTGCCAGGGCGGCGGCCGGCGCGGGGCGGCTTCAGAATCCGAAGCGGCTGTATTTAAAACTGCTGCCCGCGCTTTATGAGGCTTATCCGAAGAAACGGATCCTGACGGCGGTGGTTTTGGCCTTTATCCAGGAGAATTTAACGGGGCCTCGCTATTTTCCGTGGTATGAGAAGGCGGTGGAGGCGCAGATTAGCCTTCCGGGGCTCTTTGAAGCTTTTCTGCGCTCGCTTCCGGACGATTACGGGAGGCTCCTGCCGCGCGAGGCGCTTCTTTATTTTTCCTATGTGACGGAGATGGACGACTACAGCCGCTCGGCTCTGTACCGGAATATCCTTTTATATGCAAAGCGCGATTCGGATATCTTCCGGCTGTATGAGCGCGCGATGGAACAGTTCGCCATGGCGCAGCTCTTTGCGGGGCGCATCGACAGTCGTCTGGCGGTGATTTATAAGGAAATGATCTATGCGGAGCTGATTGATTTTCAGCTTGCTAAGACCATGCCCGCGATCCTTGCCTCGCACCGGATCGACTGCCACAATGACGCCATGTGTTTTGTGATAGTGCGCTGTGAGGAGATGATGGAGGAGGCGCGCTACGCCCTGGAGGACGGCGCGGCTTATGCGCCGCTGTATTCGGGACGGGAGACGCTGCAGTTTGAGGACGCGCACGGAAACCGCTATGTGGATCTTCCGTGTGAGAAGACGGCCGCTATGCAGGACACGGACGAGCTGATGAAATGCTGCTTTGAGACGGATCCGGATCACCCGATGCTGTTTGTGGGCGCATGCCGCAGGGCGGTGGAAAAAGGGAAACTGACCGCGGATGATGTGGCGCTTTTGGAGCAGGCCGGGCAGAAGGTTTTTTTGCACCCGCTGTTTAAAAGCCGCATAACCTCCGCTATTGTGCGCTACTACAAGACGCAGGCGGACGGGAATCCGGACGGCCGGGATGGAAGCGTCTCATACCTCTTGTGCCTGGATAAGGATAAGCTGGGCCGCGAGGACCGGAACGGGGTCTGCGAGACGCTGATCCGCAAGAATTATTTTAACGAAGCCTATGATATGATCTGCCGCTACGGCCATGAGGGGATCTCGTCAAAGCTGCTTTTAAAGCTGTGCGCCAATATCGTGTTAAAGCGCCTGTTTGACGAGGACGACCGGCTTTTGTTTTTGGCCTGGCATGTGTTTACAAAGGAGCGCGGGGACAGCGTGATCCTGGACTATTTATGCGAGCACTTTAACGGGACTGTGGAGCAGATGTATCCCGTGCTGATCCAGGGGATTAAGGAGCGCGTGGAGACGTATGATCTGGAGGAGCGCCTGGTGGCGCAGATGCTGTTTACAGGCAGGACGGAGCGGATGGATCATGTGTTTGAGCTCTATGCATCGAGGAAGAAGACGAGCGAAAATGTGGTCAGGGCCTATTTTACGGTCAAAAGCGCGGAGTATTTTCTGGAGGGCCGTTCGACGCAGGACACGGTGTTCGCATATCTGGAGGGAGCGGTCCATAACAGCGCGGAGAAGGACAGGGTGCCGGACATCTATCTTCTGGCCCTGACGAAATATTACGCGACGCTTCCGGCGCTTTCGGACGAGCAGAAGGAATTGTGCCAGTCCGTGGTGGATGTGCTTCTGGAGGCGGGGATGGTATTCGCCTATTTTAAGGATCTGGCCCGGTTTATCATGATTCCGGGGAATATACTGGATAAAGAGATCATTGAATACCACGGGAACCGTGACATCAGGCCGTATCTGCGCCTCCGCATCCTGCCCGAGGAGGAGGAGTTCCATTATGAGGAGCTGAGGCCGGTTTATAAGGGGATTTATGTCCGGGAAAAGGTGCTCTTTGAAGGGGAAATCATGGAATTTCAGATCGAGGAGGAGCAGGACGGCGGGCGGAAGACCGTCGCAGAGGGCAGCATTACGTGCCGGGAGGCGGGGACGCGCGCGCCGGGAAACCGTTTTGCCTGCCTGAATGAGATCGGCCTGTCCCTGGATGTGAAGAATGAAAACGCCCTGCGTGAAAAGATGGAAGAGTATGTGAAAAAGGACGCCGCGGTCGCCGTGTTATTTGATATCGAATAAAAGTTCGATTTTACGGCCGGGATGCCCAGGCGCGGATCGCCCGGTACTGTTCACAGGTTGAAAGGAAATATGCTTAGAAATGGACGGACTTGTAATCGGCATTGATTTATGTAATTCATATACCCATATCGCCTGTCAGGAGCCGGAGCGGACATGGGTTATCCCGACAGTGGTGTGTAAAAATAAGAATCAGGATGAATGGTATGTGGACGAGGAGGCGTACGCGCACACGCTGATCGGGGATGGCGTGATCGAGGATAAGCTTCTGACCCAGGTCTTGAAGGACGGGACGGCGACCATCAGCGGGATCCGCTATGAGGGCCTGTATCTGCTGAAAATGTTTCTCGAAAAGGCGCTGGAGCTGCCGAGGAAAGCGGCCGGCGTCGATCCGATCGCAGGGCTGGTGATTGCGGTCAGCACGCTGGACGTGAAACTGATGGACAGCCTGTTATACTGCGCGGATTACTTAGAGATCCCGCGCGAGAGGGTGCATATCATCAGCCATACGGAGAGTTTTATCTACTATGTGATGAGCCAGAAGCGGGAGATCTGGAGCAATCAGGTGGGGATGTTTGATCTGGCGGACGAGAGCCTGCGCTACTATGAGATGAAGGTGCAGCGTGGGATCCGCCAGATGCAGGTCACGGCGGAGCGGCAGGATCTGGAGGAGACCTTCCACCTGGATGTGCTGGAAAATATGGCGGGCGCCAAGATTGCGGATAAGATTCTCTCATCGTGCGCGGAGCGGATCCTGCAAAAGCGCCTGTTTTCCGCGGTCCTTCTGACCGGAAAGGGCTTTGAGAGCACGGACTGGGCGCCGGAATTTATGAAGCAGATCTGCAGCCGCAGGCGGGTTTATGTGGAGACGAGCCTCTTTGCCAGGGGGGCGCTCATGAAGGCGCTCGACTACCAGCAGGAGAAGACAGCCTATCCGTTTACCTGCATCTGCGAGGGGCGGCTGAAGGCGACGGTTTCATTAAAGATATTGAACCGGGATAAGGAGGGCCAGCTTGTGCTGGCCGCGGCGGGGGACAACTGGTACGAGGCCAAGAGCACCGTGGAATTTGTAGTCGCCGGAGCGCCGGAGCTGGAGTTCACTATCGCGCCCCTGGATCCGAAGAAGAAGCGTCTGGTGAGGATTCCGCTTAAAGACTTCCCGAAGCGGCCGGACCGGACGACGAGAATCCAGCTCACGCTGGGCTTTTCCGATGAAAATACCATGGTGGCGCTCATCCGTGACAAGGGCTTTGGAGAAATGTTTCCCGCAACGGAGCGCCTCATAAAGCAAGAGGTTATATTATGAGTCTGATACTTTGCAGGTATGAGCCGGTGAAACACCCGTATTTCATTGAGCGCCTGGGGATCCATATCATGTCCTCCCAGGAGCTGTGCTATATTCTTTATAACCACCCGCTTCTGGCCATGGACGGCTTTATCGATCAGGCCCTGATCCAGTTTATTGAGGAAGAGCTGGATATGCCGTTTCTGTCCGGAAAGCTCTCGGCCTGGAAAAAGGGCGGGGAGGATCCGGATGAGATGATCTTTATCATTCTCCAGGAGTGCTATTATTATACCTCCAGGGAGGTGATGAAGCTGCGCCAGAAGATAGGGTCATACCGGAAAATGAATGAGGCGGAGTTTGCAAAGGAGACGGCGGATTATTACTTCCGCCTGAAGCAGTACGGCGCGGCGATTGAGTGCTATGAAAAGATTCTGGATAGCTGGCGGATCAAATCCTTAAGCGATGAGTTTACGGCTAAAATCTGGCATAATATCGGCGCGTCGTATGCCGGGATCTTCTGGTTCGGGAAGGCGCTCGCGGCCTATGACATGGCGTATAATTTTGAGAAAAAGCCGGAAACCCTGAAAAAGATTTACCAGCTCACGCTGTTAAATCCGCAGTTAAAGCTTAAGGAGCGGTATCAGGCGGCGATCACGGAGCGGCAGAAGCGGCAGTGGGAGCAGGAGCTTCAGCGCGTCATGGAGGATGCGGGGAAGGGGGAGGCAGTCAGGGAGATCCGGGAGCTCTTTAATAAGGATCCGCTGAAGCGGACGGCGGGGGCGGAGAAGCTGGTTACGGAGTGGAAGAGGGCGTATCGGAAGATGCTGTAACAGTCCAGGCTGGACTGTTGCAGCATCTACCTGGAGCTTAAGACGCCGATATTCTTGATTAACACGGAAATGGTTCCGTCGAGATTGGTGATAAATTCCACATGCTCCGGATTGCGGTATTCTTCCATGGGGATCGTGATTTCAATCCCGGTGTCCGTGGTGAGGCGCTGCTTCTGGAATTTTTTGATGGTCTGCTCATTTTGCGGCTGTACGGTCTCGTAGGCCATGTCGTACTTGTCGAGCTTCTCATCCAGCTCGGACAGCATCTCGGGGCTGTCCTTAAAGACCTTTTCCCGCAGGGCGGGAACCTTTAATTTCCCTTCCTCCTCAAGCTCCCTGCAGATGATATTCTTGATCTCCATCTTTTTTTCCGCGTCCTCCTCGCCGTAATACTTTCTGGCGACCTGATCCACGGCTTTTGTGACGATATCCAGCTTTGATTTCTGGGAGAGAGGGGCGTGGCATTCTAAAAACAGTTCGGAAAAGTAGAACCGTTTTTCGCCGTTTACCTCATATTTTTTCTCGGTGAGGACAAGGCTGCCGTCAGAGAGGTTTATGACAAAAGCTTCGGAAAGGCGCTGGCCCTGGCCGGGCAGCAGGGCCTTCTGGAGGATAATTTCATTAAGATTCGTTCCGTCCGATTCCCTGGTTGCGTGGGTGTAGGACGTCTTATAGTCCATTTTCAGAAAAGCAAGGTAATCATTTCCCTGCGAGCTAAACACCACGACAGCCAGATCGCCGGCCGGGATGTCGATGTGTTCATTCATAATCTCATAGAGGCGTTCGGCCAGCCGCTTGCTGGTTTCGATGAAATTGTCGGGGCTGCACTGCATCAGGAGATTCCGGACTTCTGATGCGTCGGAAAAACGGCAGGTTTTTATGTCGTCGCTTTCGGTGATCTTTTCGATATGCGATTTGAGCAGATCGGAAAAATCGGTTCCGGTGTCGATCAGGTGATCCGACAGTACCGGGACGCCGACGGATGAGTCGAGGATATGTACAATGGCTGCTTTTAGAATCATGTCGTCGCTTTTCATCTTGGGTTCTCCTTGGGAAGAATTATGTAACGGATTAACGGGTAATTTCTCAGGTTAAGGGGGGCGCGGGGAGGGCCGCCAGAGCCGGCTTCTATATCTAACGGAACCCCGCTTCCGCTCGGAGAAAAGCGAGGTTTCGTCGGATATACCGCCCGCTTCCGGCGGACTGATCACGATTATCCATACCGGCCTGATCACGTAATACATTTTTGCAGCGGAATCTCACTAACAGCCGCGATCAATTTCTCCCAGCGTCCACCTCAATGGCCATAATCTCCCTGACCTGCCCGCCCTGTGTGAAGGATATATGCACCGTATCGCCGGGCCTGATGAACGGAAGCTGTTCTGACACGGAGATAAATGCGGTGTAGATATCGGTTTCTCCCTCCAGGGTAAAGTAATAGCAGGTATTTCCTGAGATAACAGCGGAAGCGGCGGCTTCTATCCGGCCGGAAATTTCCGTGGTGTCTTTTGGGGCGGCAGGGGCGGCGTCCTCTAAGTTGAGGGCGGTCCGGTATCCGCGCTTTGCCTCGTCGATGGTCTGCCCGGTTCCCACGATCTGGTACTGCCCGACATCGACAAAGGCGTACATTTTTACAAGCCCGGCCGCGTCTTTTAAGGAAATGAAGTAGGCGGGCCGATCGGAGATGTTGAGGAGCAGCGGGAAGGTGGCGCTGTAATTTAAGTGCTGTACCTGCCCTCTGGCAGACTCCATGGCGGCCAGCTCGGTCGCGCCGGGGACGGTGTAGAACCGCGTCTCCTTGGTGCGAAGGTTGACGAGCACAAAGCCGATGTTGGACTCGTCTGACGTGACGGAGCTCATGCCGGTGTAGAGGTATACGTCGTCGTCAATGGCCAGGTAATTATAGCCGTAGGTGGTGCGGCGGACGCCGCGCTGGCCGAACAGGGAATTGAAGTACCCGTTCTGGAAGCGGCCGTTGTCGTCGAGCTGCTCAATGATGAGGTTTGAATCATAGAGCTGGTCGATCCACTGAGGTACCTCGTCCTTTGCATACCAGCGGGACTCTCCGGTCACGGCGTTGACCAAGACCGCGCCGTCGATATCCTTGCCGTCCCACCAGCCGATGCGGTAGGCGATCGTGGGGGCGACCCAGTAGGGCGTGCCCTCGTCGTCGGTCTCAAACGAAACCGTCTCGAAGATCTTTGAGGGATAGCGGAAGCGGATGTAGCGGTAAATATTGCGGAAGAAATATTCGCTGGTAGAATATTTCATTCCAGAGTCAAGCCAGACAAGATTCGTGTCCTGGTTGACCATGTTGACAGCGATATAGGCCGGAAGACCTTTTCGCTGGTTGTACAGCCATTTGATCGGATCCGCATAGGAGAGCGGCGTGACACGGTAGGGCGCTCCCTGGTAGTTGATCTGGGTGTAGTTGTTTAAAATTTCAAACTGGGAAACGAGATCCGTCATCTCACCCAGCTTTTTGTTTCCCAGACGGGAGGCGGTGTCCTTGTCAACCACCGGGATCTGGGACATGCTAAGCTCCGCCACATCCGATGAAAAATCGCCTTCAGTAACGTGTATCAGATCCCGGTAGCGGGCGGCGTTAAAGAGTTTAAGACCGAGCGCGGAGGCAAGCGCCATGAGAAGGATGAGCGCGGCGATGGCGGCAAAGCCGTATTTTAAGGGCCCCACCAGGCGGACAGCGGGCCTTTCGCTCTCATTTCGGCGGAAGATCACCCGTCCCGTCACCGGATCGCGCGCCGCCCCAAAGCCCCGCCCGTCGCGCAGGGACTGGATGAAGTCCTTCACAGCAGTCAGAAAGTTGACGGCCAGAAAGATAAGGATGCAGGCAATGAGATAGAGGATAAAATTCCGGTCCCTCAGATTCACAGCCGGCAGCATGGAGTAAAACAGCAGGAACATAAACAGGGCCGAGATGAGGATACGGCCTGCGATTGAGGAGAATCGTTTCATGGTTGGCGCCTCCTTTTACATGTAAATGGGAACGGTTTGATAAATAAGCATCCGTTCGGCAGTCGGTAATGTTACCTGAAAATGGTTCAGCGTCCGGCGAGCCGGGCGTAAGGATATTGTAACAGGTATGGGAAGAAAATCAAGGTGAATCATGTAACTTGCAGTCATTAACTTTAAAATGTACTCTTGGAGTCTCGCTGCGCCTGATTTTGTGAGATGATTTTTGTCAGATGCGCACAAATTTATGAGGCGAACGTTGATTGAGTTTGGGTGCATCTGGCGGAAAATCGGCCGCAAAGGCAGGCGCAGCGAGATTCCGAGAGTACATGAAACGCATGGGGAGAGGTTCCGGTTAGTTTTTGTAATAGTCCAGTAGGCATCTTCTTGCCCGTCTACGCCGTGAATAGTAGCCATTTATAGGCTGAAAGTATAAATAATAGATTGACAAATCCATACCAGCAAGATATTATGAAAAAGATAGTTGTTTTATAGTGAATTATCAAACAAATCAGGGAGGTGAGAGCCATGTAAAACGAGGTATAAACCAGAGTATGAATCTGCTTAAAAAGGAAGGAGGATATGCCTGAAAATGGGAACATGAGGATACGAACCGAATTACAGGGAAGAAAAACAAAAGAATATGCAATGACAATATGCTTGGACTTAGATTTAAGAAAGCATTTATGGTTCTGAACGACAGAGGGACCATGGTTTGAATGTAAAGGAGTAACGCGGTTATGACTATTCAAATGGTGAACGGATTTCCCGTTTATGCGGTTACAAGAAAGGAGGTGGAGTACCATCCATCCTTTTTTCAGCAGCAGGCGGAGAAATGGGTGGAAGGCTCAAAGAGAGAGAAGCTTTCCGACGAGGAATTGGAGAATTTGAAAAAGAAGTATCATTCTGGAAACATGTCCCGAAATGATTCCATCGCGCTGTTAGGCGAACTGGTGGAAGCCGGCATTCTTTCTAGGGGAAGAGCCAGGGCGATCTATTTAGGCGTTATACCATTGGATGAAAGCAAGATCAACCCTGCTAAACCGGAAGGCGTTCTAACGAAATGCGATGTTTCTGACAGAAGATACAGCGCCTTTGGAAATATAGGGGGAATGGGAACCATGCTGGCCGTCGGGGGCTTTGACTCCTACAAAATTTTTTATGAGTATTCAAAAGCAGCTACGGATGTGGATGTGGAGAAATCGGAGCATTTTCAGGATTACAGGAAGTTTCTTGATATACTGGAGCAATTAAAGGCATAAATGATACGGAAAGGAAGAGGAAAAGGATGAGTATTTCAGGTTTGCAGGGCGCAGGTTATCATGCGGCAGGATTCCCGGCCGGTTCTCATTCCAGGACGGATATCCGGAGCGCTTTCCGGATGAGCCTGGCAGACGGACGGTCATCGGCTGCTTCAGGCGGCAATTATCACGGCACGCTGAAAATGGGCTATTTACATAGTGAGTTCAGCCCTGTTTCGGGGCAGGAGCTTCACATGAAATATGATGAGAGCTCCACGGATGAAGATCCGGTTATGTACGTCGAAGGAAGAGACATGCGGGGAAATACATTTACCAGGAAGATTCATTTAAAAGATGTAGACGCAGAGAACGCCACGCCTGCGGAAATGACCGCGCTGCGCGTCCATTTGGCGCAGCAGGGGGATAAACAGGTAGCTTTAAGCAGCGCAATACCCTTAAAGGCTCTCAGCAGCCATCAGGATGTAAACACAGCGATGGATTTTAAGCAGTATTATGAAGACTGGGCGTCCAGTCTGGAGGGCGCTGGATTTAAGAATAATGCCGATCTGTACATCAATGAGCTGGAGCGGTATCTCTTTTACCACCGCACAGAAAGGGCGTCATGCTTCTGATGCGGCGATGGCAGGCGTAAACCCGCGAAATCAGGCAGAATAAGAGAATAAAGAAGAGGGCGCGGACTCCATTCACGGCAGTCCGCGCCTCTTAATCTCCGGCCGCCTGCGGACAGGACAGCCTCCTATGAATGACAGGAGTGTTCCCCGCAGCCATGGCTGCGGCAGCTATGGCCGTCGCTGTGTTCGTGGTGACTGCAGGTTACATCCGGATTGAAGGCAAGGGAATCGGACAAAAGGGCGTTCACCGCCGCGTCCGCATCTCCGCTTACGCCGCCGTAAAGGCGGATGCCGGCCTCCTTAAGCGCCATCTGCGCGCCGCCGCCGATACCGCCGCAGATGAGCGTGTCAACGCCTTTGCCCAGGAGGAAGCCGGCCAGCGCGCCGTGGCCGTTTCCGTTGGTATCAACGATTTCCGTGTGGGATACGGCCCCGTTTTCCACCTCATAGAGCTTGAACTGTTCCGTGTGCCCGAAGTGCTGGAAGACGGTTCCGTTTTCGTAGGTAACTGCGATTTTCATGATATACTCCTCTCTGAATTTGCTGAAATTCTCCTGAAACGTGTTTTGTGGATTCATGTTCTGCGATCCGGCGCGGCCGCGGAATACTTTGCAGATCCGCCTGCTGGTTCCGTCAGGTTTTCGCTCCGTTTACCGCCTCCTGGCCGGAAAAGCGATGGCGCCGGCAGCCGCCGCAGCGGCAGGCGCGTTCGGTCCGGTCACAGAGGCGGTAGTCGCCGCCTTCAATTTTAAGCGGCCGCGCGCTCACCAGGGCTTCGGCCAGCTTTGACCTGGCTGAAGTATAGATCTGCTGAACCGTGGCGCGCGCTACCTGCATAAATTCTCCGCATTCTTCCTGAGAAAACCCCTCCTTGTCAATGAGGCGGATCGTCTCATACTCATCGACGGTTAAGACTACAGCCGGCCCTGATACGGCGCAGCCGGCCGGGGTGAATTCGGCTGCCTTGGGAAGGCAGCAAACCTTTCTGCATTTTTTGGGCCTTGGCATCCGGATCTCCTTTTGTATATTATTTATGGCATATGCCATTTATAATTTATTGTACCATATATTCAGGGATATGGCAATATGGCGGCCCCTTCACGCTAAAAATTTATGATTACTGCTCCTGCTTGACTCTGCAATAACTATAGACTTTATGATAGAGTCTGTGATAAACTATGCAAAGGAGGCAGATTCGGATGGAGGAAAACAGGCTTACAGAAGGAAACATCGCATCAGCGCTGTTTCGCTTTGCCGTCCCCTTTCTGATTGCAAATGTGCTGCAGTCCCTGTACGGCGCTGCGGATTTGTTTGTGGTGGGGAGATATTGTGCGGCAGAGAGCGTGGCGGCGGTATCCACGGGGACGCAGGTGACGCAGATTATTACGAGCCTGGCCACAGGGCTGACGCTGGGCGGGACGATTCTGGTGGGGCAGTATATGGGAAGCCGGGATTATGATCGGGTGAAAGAGATGATTGGGACGACGTTCACTGTGTTTGCGGCGGCGGCCCTTGTGCTGACCGCGCTTTTGCTGGCGTTTAAGGAGCCGGTTCTTACGATGCTGGACACGCCGGCAGAATCGTTTGCGCTTACGGATACGTATGTGACAATCTGCGGGCTGGGCACGATTTTTATCTGCGGTTATAATGCGATCAGCGCGGTTTTGCGGGGGTACGGGGATTCGGCGCGGCCGATGGCGTTTGTGGGGCTGGCCTGCGCGCTCAATATTGCGCTTGACATTGTGTTTGTGAAATATCTGGCCATGGGGGTGGCGGGAACGGCCCTGGCTACGGTTCTCTCGCAGGCGTTCAGCATGGCGGCCTCGGTCGTGTATTTAAAGAGGGCGCGCTTTATTTTTGACTTTAAGCTTAAGAGTTTTCGCCCTGTGGGGGCTTTGGCTAAGGAGCTTGCCAGGGTGGGGATCCCGATTTCGTTTCAGGAGATGCTGATCCGGATTTCGTTTTTGTACCTGACCGCGGTGATGAACCGGTGCGGCGTTTATGCGGCGGCGGTGGTGGGGATTGGCAGTAAATATGACGTGTTTGCCATGCTGACGGCGACCTCCATGGCGAATGCGCTGGCTGCGTTTACCGCGCAGAATATGGGGGCCGGGAAGAGAGAGCGGGCGCGGGCGTCCCTGTGGTATGGGCTTGGCTTTGCGCTGTCGGTATCCCTCCTGTTCTGGGGCTTTGCCCAGTGGCATCCGGATCGGATGGTCCGCGTTTTTTCGGATGATCCGCATGTGATTGCGGCCGGGGTTCCGTTTTTCCGCTCCTGCAGCTATGATTATGTGCTGGTTACGATTGTGTTTTGTTTAAACGGCTATCTGAACGGGCGTCAGAAGACGGTTTGGACCATGATGAGCTCCGCGGCTGGCGCGCTGGCGCTCCGGATTCCCCTGGTTTACTTATTTGGGCGGTATTTTGCGGATGATCTGGGGATGCTCGGAAGCATCGCGCCTGCTGTGTCGGGGATTATGGCCTGCTATACGCTGTTTTATGTGTGGCATGAGGGGAGAGGGCATGAGGAGAGACGGGCTGTTTCCAATCGGTGAGGTGTCGAGGCTGTTCCATATCAGCGTCGGATCCCTGCGCTATTATGACAGGGAAGGGCTGGTGAGGCCGGAATATACGGATCCATGTACAGGATACCGCTATTACGGCGCGAGGCAGTTTGAGCGCCTGAATACGATCCGCTATCTGCGGGCGCTCGACATGCCTCTTGATGAGATCGCGGCGTTTCTGGACAACCGGAACTTAAACGGCATACGGGAATCCCTCTGCAGGCAGCGGGAGGAGGTACAGCGAAGGCAGCGCGAGCTTTCGCGGATTGAACGCAAGATCGGGAGGCGTCTGGAACAGCTTTGGGATGCCGTGCATTCGGAGCTGGAGGTGATCCGGCTGGAGGAACATCCGCCGGCGCGGCTTGCGTATCTGGAAAGGGAGCTGCCGGCGCAGGATGTGGGGGCGCTGGAGTATTCGATCCGGCTTTTGGAGGAGGAAGAGGACAGCACGGCTGTTTTCCTGGGAAAGGTGGGCGTCGGCCTTTCGGCCGATAGGCTTGAGAAAAGGCAGTTTACGCCCTACAATGTGGTGTTTGTCATCCTGGACGAGGAGGATTCGTTTAAGGGGCCTGTGATGGAAATTCCACGGGAGCTGTGCATAAAGGTGCGGTTTAAGGGCGTCCATGAGCAGGCGAGCGGTTATTATGAACGGCTTTTGGATTATGCAAAGGATCATCGTTTCCGGGTCAGCGGTTTTTCTAAGGAAATTACGATGATCGATTATGGGCTTACGAATAATCCGGAGGAATTTGTGACGGAGATTGCGATTCCTGTTGTCAAATAGGAATCGCAAAATCAGGTGCCTCTGTATCCGGCAAATTGTCCATTTGGGCATCCCAGACAGCCTCCTCTATCGCTTTCAGGCATTCATCCGTATGCCGTAGTATATCTTGTCCCCAAAGGTGGATGACTGTATATCCAAGAAAAAGAAGCTTTTTATCATTTTCCCAGTCACGGTTCCGGTTCCGTTCGATTTTTTTTATCCAATAGTCCGGGTTTTTACCTTTTTCTAAACGTAATTTGAGCAACTCCCAGTCTTTCCCGTGAAAGAACTCGCTGTCGCAGAAAATAGCGATTTTATATTTTGTCAGTACAATGTCAGGAGAACCGGGAAGGGCCTTGTAATTTTTACGGTAGCGGTATCCCTTTTCCCAGAGAGCTCTGCGCAGGCATAATTCTATAGAAGTATCTGTACTGTGGATGCTGCTCATATTTTTTGAGACGGTTTTCGGATCACGTTCCATAGAAATCCCCCCTTGTTTTTCTTAATTACTTTGCTCTATTTTATCAAAAGAAGGCATACCGGACAAGGAGTTTTTGTGTGGCATAGACAGAAATAGTTGACGGTATAAACGATATAGTTTATACTGTTAAAACAATGCGGTTGGGAACGATTAAATTGCCCTACAAGGTGGAGAGGTACTATAAATGAATATATCGGAACAAATCAGGGCGCTGTGTATCCGGGTGAATATCAGCATGGCGGAGCTTGCGCGTAGGGTTGGCACAACCCCCCAGAATTTAAACGGAAAAATGAAGAGGGGGAGTTTTACAATTACTGACTTAGAAGAGATTGCGAAAGCTGCCGGCGGATCATTTGAACGAAAATTTATATTAGAAAACGGAGAGAAAATTTAATGGGCATTGCGGAAAAATACGATTATAGTAAATATGCAAATAACAGAGATGTTATTTCTTTGTTTTCCGGGGCTATGGGGCTGGACATTGGTTTGGGGAGGGCTGGGCTGAATGTGGTTGTCGGCCAGGATTTCGACGAGGCTTGCGTGAATACAATGTGTGCGAATGGGCACAGGGTATTGGGTGGGGATATCAGGGAGATTTTGCCGCAGCAATTACTTGGTTTAACAGGCTTATCAATTGGTGAACCTTTCCTGATTTGCGGGGGCCCGCCATGCCAGCCTTTTTCGACAGCGGGTAAACGTTTAGGGATCAATGATCCCCGGGGCAGCTTATTTATGGAGTTTATCAGAATGATCGATTATATCAAGCCACGTTTCTTTATCATGGAAAATGTAAAGGGCATTATGTCAGCCCCTTTAAAGCATGTGCCATTATCAGAGAGGGACAAAAATGATCCTGAACAAAGCCTGGGAACCGTTTTAGAAGTTATCTTATCAGAATTTAGTAAACTGGGCTATAAAACGGTGTATGGTGTGTTGGATGCGGTCAATTATGGCGTCCCACAGTTCAGGGAACGGTTTGTGTTAATCGGAAGCCGGGACGGCGAGGATATATATTTGCCATTTCCCACGCATTTTCAAATGCATCAGGACAAAGCATACCAATGGCAGCCAATAAGAAATGTGATTAAAGATTTAGAGTTTGATGACGGGGAATGCGCTGTATTTAGCGAGGAGCGCCTGAAATTCCTGAAAATGGTTCCGGAGGGAGGAAACTGGAGGGATTTACCAAAGAATATGATACCTGCCGCTATGGGAGGGGCATATCAATCAGGAGGGGGAAAGGCCGGTTTTTACCGGAGGCTTTCTTTTAACCAGCCTTCGCCTACTGTTGTAACATCACCTGTGCAGAAAGCTACCATGATGTGCCATCCAACGCAAAACAGGCCGCTTAGCGTGAAGGAATACGCCAGGATACAGCAATTTCCGGACGATTGGATTTTCACAGGAACGACTGCGGCAAAGTACCGGCAGATAGGAAATGCAGTTCCAGCAGGCTTGGCAGAGGCAATAGGGAGGGCGGTGATTTCGGTTGCGGACAGGACGGCGGTTGTTGAGACAAAAAGGTTTAGGGGAACAAATATACATTATAAAATAAAATGCGCGATCGAATTAGGGGGAAGTACATATGCCGTTAAATAGTTCATATAATGAGCAGGCCGTTATCCAGGCGATAGCATCGGCGCTGGAAATGTTTTATGGGACATTGATTGAGAAGATTGACGGGCTAAATATACGGAAAATAATGAAACGGAAAAATCCATATCTATACCGGGCGAAAGCGATGCAGAGCGCGGCAGAAATCGTAGAATCTGTATTAACCGCTTTTGTAAGCTCAAGTGAGGAAACGATTTTTGGAAATTGCTTCTTTGAGCCGATTGCGCTTGCGGCAAGCGGAGGGAATAAAGCATTAGCCGAGGGTATCGATATAATGATTCAGGATGATGTAACGAATACGATTTCTGCTATTGCCGTTAAAAGCGGGCCGTCTGTGTTCAATGCGGATAGTAAAAAACGGCAGGAACAAAATTTCATGGCCGCATCGAAACTGGCTCAGCAGGTTAAGGCCCGCTATGACGCATATATTGGCTATTGTTACGGAAAGAAAAGGGATTCCGGGCGTGGGCGTCCTAAGATGTACCAAGAGCTTGCGGGAAAACAGTTTTGGGCTGAATTGACAGGAGATATGGATTTTTATAAGAAAATAATTGGATATATGGGGACGATGCCGGAGCAATATATTGCAGGATATAAAGAGAGCTATAATAAGGCGGCAAACAGGCTGGTGAGAGAATTTTCCAACAGCTTTTGCAATGAGGATGGCAGTATTGATTGGGGGAAGCTGGTTGAATTTAATTCGGGAGATTGACTGCCTGGCGCATGAGTGGCAGTGTTTTATATTTCTTTAAATCTTTAGCTTTTGTTACGTTTTTAATTTTGGGAAGGAGTCTGGGATGGAAGAGAAGATCATCCGGCCTGAGCCGGCGGATTACCGTGAATGGCCCGAAGAGGAGCTCTGGGAGCGGTTTGCCGAACTGGCTGTGCGGATTGTGCCTGCGGATAAGGGGGCTTTTGAGCGGTGCGGGCGGCGCTGGAGCCATGTGGCAAAGCCTCTGGGAAGCCTTGGCGTGCTGGAAGAGGATGTGCAGAAGCTGGCGGCCATTTCCGGGACGGAGAATGTGCGGATTGGGAAAAAGGCGCTGGTCGTGTTCTGCGCGGACAACGGCGTGGTCGAGGAGGGCGTGACGCAGACGGGGCAGGAGGTCACGGCTGTGGTGACAGCGAATCTTACCAGAGGGGAGAGCTGCTCATGCCTGATGGCAGGCGTGGCGGGCGCGGATGTATTTCCTGTGGATATCGGCGTGGCCTGCGGGCTGGGGCCTCTGGGGAGCCGTTTTCCCCTGATTGACAGAAAGATACGAAAGGGATGCGCAAATTTCACCAAGGAACCTGCCATGACGAGACGCGAGGCGCTGGCCGCGGTTCTGACGGGTATGGATATGGCGCGCGCGCTGAAGGAAGAGGGGTATGATATCCTGGCCGCCGGGGAGATGGGGATTGGGAATACGACTGCCAGCAGCGCGGTGACAGCGGCGCTTTTATCCGCGGATCCGGCTGAGACGACGGGACGGGGGGCAGGTCTTAGCAGCGAGGGGCTTAGCAGGAAGATCGACGCGGTCAGGAGAGGCCTTTTGCTGCACCGCCCGGATCCTTGCGACGGCATGGGGATCCTGCGGGCTGTGGGCGGCCTTGATCTGGCGGGGCTTTGCGGCCTTTGCCTGGGAGGCGCGGCATACCGTATCCCGGTGGTGCTGGACGGCTTTATTTCAGCCGCGGCGGCCGCGGCGGCCACGGCGCTGGAAAGCCATGTCCCGGAGTATTTGCTCGCATCCCATGTGTCGGCGGAGCCGGCGGGGGAGCGGCTGCTGTCCTTCCTTGGGCTTAAGCCGGCGATCCGGGCCGGGCTCTGCCTGGGAGAGGGAACCGGGGCGCTGGCCCTGTTTCCCTTGCTCGATATGGCTCTTGAGGTTTACAACCGGATGCGCACGTTTGAGGAGATTCAGATTGAGGAGTACCGGCCGTTATAGAGGCAGGGAGCGGATTTGAAACGGAAGGGGACGGCGGCATGCAGTATCTGATCACAGGCGGGAGCGGGAGCGGAAAATCAGAGTATGCGGAAGGGCTTTCACTGTCTCTGGCCGGAAAAAAACGGATTTATCTGGCCACGATGCGGATCTGGGACGGGGAGGGCAGGGCGCGCGTACAGCGCCACAGGAGGATGCGATCCGGCAAGGGCTTTTATACAGCGGAGCGCTACACGGATCTGGCGTCTTTTTCTCTCTCCGCCCTTCCGATCGCGGAACAATGGGGGAGCGCGGACGGGAATACGGATGCGGATGTGATCCTGCTGGAATGTATGTCTAACCTGACCGCAAATGAGTTTTATGACAGGGAGGAAGGCGCGGGGGAGCGTATTTTAAGCGGGATTCAGCATTTAAGGGCGCAGTGCCGGGATCTGATTATTGTGACAAATGAGGTTTTTTCAGACGGAACAGAGTATGACGGGGAGACGGAACGGTATGCCGCGCTTTTAGGGGAGCTGAACCGGATGCTTGGCCGGGAGTCGGATGTGGTCGTTGAGGTGGTTTTTGGGATTCCTGTGTTTGTGAAGCGGTAATGCCATGGCTTGGGCAGCCTTCCCGCGCCCGCTCCCCTGGTCTTGCCATAAGGCGTACTCCCAAATCTCACAAAATCAGGCACAGCGAGATTCCGGGAGTGCATCAAGTTAAATAGGAGGAAACACACCCATGGATCTTTTAGGCAGCCTTGCAATCGCATTTTCCATGTATTCCCGGATCCCGATGCCCCAGGTGGAGTGGACCGGGAGGCGGATGCGCTATGCGATGTGTTTTTTCCCCCTGATTGGACTTGTGATCGGGGGGCTTTATGTGTTTTTTGTAACCATTCTCCGGCATCTTGGCGCAGGGAACGGCTGTATTGGTTTTTTGGGGGCATGGTTGCCGCTTGCGGTGACAGGCGGAATCCATATGGACGGCTTCCTTGACACAACGGACGCCCTGCGCTCCTGTGGGGATCGCGCAAAAAAGCTTGCGATTTTAAAGGATCCTCACACAGGCGCGTTTGCGATCATTGGGATGGGGAGCTATCTCCTTGTGTATGCGGCGGCCTGCCAGGAGATGTCCGGGTGCGCCGCGCGGCTGTTTGGGGCGTGCTTTGTGCTGGAACGCGCGCTGAGCGGGTGGTCGGTGGCGTGTTTCCCCAAGGCAAGAAAGGACGGGCTGGCGGCGGAATTTTCCCGTGCGTCGGAGAAGCGGACCGTGTGCGTATGTATGGCGCTTTACGCGGCTCTTTCGTGCGGGTGGCTTTTGTGGTTTGGCGCATGGGAAGGGCTTGGCTGCATTGGCGCGGCTCTTTTGACGTTTTTGTCGTATTACCGGACGGCGGTACGGGAGTTTGGCGGGATGACAGGCGATCTGGCGGGCTGGTTTCTGCAGCGCTGTGAGCGGAATACAGCGGTTTTTCTGGCGTTTTGCAGCCTTGCCGGGCTGGAAGGGGGATGGAGATGAAGCTGGTGGTCGGAGGAAGGGCGCAGGGCAAGACGGAGTTTGCGCGCGCGCTGGCAGCGGAGGCGTTCCGGGAAGACGGCGCGGGGGAAACAATGCGAACGGGAGGGGCCTGTGCGGCTGGTCGTGTAAAAGAGGAGGCCGCGGGCCGGGGAAGAGGCGGGGTGTGTGCAAAAGAGGAAGCCGCATACCAGGGCGGGACCGAGGCGGACGGCCGTGTGGATGATGTGGAGACGGCCATGCGGGCGGCGGTGATTTTGCATGTGGAAGCCTATGTCCGGCGTCTGATGGAGCGGGGGGAGGATCCGTTTGCCTTTGCGGAGCGCCTTTTGCGGGAGAATCCTGAGGCGGTGGCCGCCGCGGATGAGATTGGGTGCGGCATCGTTCCGGCGGACGCGTTTTTAAGGAAATACAGGGAGACGGCCGGGCGGGTGTGCCAGAGGCTGGCAGCCGGATCAGATGAGGTTTACCGGGTGATATGCGGCATTGGGAAACGGATGAAATGAGGGATGGGCGTATGATGGATTATCTTACTGCGATTCTGGCCGGGGTTTTCCTGGATCGCGCGTTTGGCGATCCCCATGGCCTGCCGCATCCGGTCCGGGCGGTGGGATGGCTCATAGAGCGGTCGGAGCGGATCATCCGGCGCGTCCTTCCGGACACGAAGGGCGGGCAGCTCTGGGGCGGAGCGCTTCAGACTCTCGTTGTGTGCATGACGGTTTGGGCCGGCGCGGCGGGGCTCTGCGCGTTTGCGGGCCGCGCCGGGAGATGGGCGCTCTGGGGGGCGCGCGCGCTTCTAAGTTATTATCTTCTGGCCGCCCGTTCGCTGCGGGATGAGAGCGGGCTGGTCGGCGAATATTTGAAAAAGGGCGACACGGAGGGCGCGCGGCGCGCGGTTTCCATGATTGTGGGGCGCGATACGAAACGGCTGAGCGGGGAAGAGATCGCCAGGGCGGCGGTGGAGACTGTGGCGGAAAATACGTCGGACGGCGTGATCGCCCCGCTGTTTTACCTGTTCCTTGGCGGGCCGGCGCTCGGGTGGCTTTACAAGGCGGTGAACACCATGGATTCGATGGTGGGCTACCGCAATGAGCGGTATCTGTATTTTGGCCGCGCGGCGGCCAGGCTGGATGACGCGGCAAATTTTCTTCCCTCCAGGCTGTCGGCGCTTTTTATGGCGCTTGCGGCCCTTTTTCTGGGATTTGACGCCAAGGGGGCCCTGCGGATCTGGAGGCGCGACGGGAGAAAGCATGAGAGCCCGAATTCGGCGCAGACGGAAGCCGCCTGCGCCGGGGCGCTGGGCGTGCGGCTCGGCGGGGATGCCTGGTATTTTGGGATCCTTCATAAAAAGCCGTGGATCGGGGATGCGCTCCGGCCTCTGGAATACGAGGATATCGCGCGCGCGGGCCGGCTGATGTACGGGACCGAGGCCGCGGCGCTGGCGGCGGGGATGGGCGTATTTGTGTGCGCGGCGGTGTTGGCGGCGTTTGCGTGAGCGATCAGAGGGAGGTTTGCGGATTGGAATATCGTCATGGAGGGGATATTTACGGGGCGGATGAGATTTGGCTTGATTTTTCGGTGAATACGAATCCGTTTGGCATGCCGGAGAGGATCCGGCAGGCGGTGATTGCGTCCAGCGAAAGCTGGGAGCGCTATCCGGACTGCCTGTGCAGGAAGCTTAAAAAGGGGCTGGCGGATTACTACGGCGCGGAAGGCGGCCGGTGGGAGGCTGGGGATTTTATCTGCGGGAACGGGGCGTCGGATCTGTTTTATACCATGGCGCTGGCCCTTCGGCCCCGCCGGGCGCTCCTCGCCGCCCCGTCGTTTGGGGAATATGAGAGGGCGCTTCGCCTTTCCGGGTGCGGGATCGAGTGGTATGCGCTTAACGAGGCGCAGGGGTTTTCGCCGGAAGCGGAGACAGACGCCTTTTTTTCGTTTGTGGAGCGTGCGGACGGGCTTTCGCTTGTGCTGCTTGGGAACCCGAATAATCCGAACGGGCTGGCGGTTTCCGCGGCCTGGGTTTCGCGGCTGGCGGATGTCTGCCGGGAGAAGGGAGCGGTTTTGGCAGTGGACGAGTGTTTTAACTGGTTTGTGCCGGAGCGGGAACGGTATTCGGTGACAGCCCTTATGGGGCGGGAGGAGGAGCGCTTTGCCCATGTGCTGGTGTTTCAGGCGTTTACAAAGATTTATGCGATGCCGGGCCTGCGGGCCGGGTATGCGGTCTGCAAAGACCATGCGGTTTTGAGGAAAATGGAGGAGAGCCGGCAGCCCTGGAGTCTTTCCGCCCCGGCGGAGGCGGCGGCGCTGGCGGCGCTTAAGGAGGATGCGTATGCGAGATGGACGGCCAGGGAGACGGCGTCCCTGAGGAAGGAGCTGGCGGCCGGGCTTTCTGGCCTGGGCTTTCGGGTGTACCCTTCCGCGGCCAATTATCTTCTGTTCCGGAGACGGGACGGGACAGATTACGCCGCTTATCTGAGAGAGCGGGGAATCCTGATCCGGTCCTGCGCGAATTATCCAGGGCTTTCAGAGGGGTATTACCGGGTTTCGGTGAGGAAGCAGGAGGAAAATGCGGCGCTGCTTGCCTGTCTTAAGGAGGCGGCCGGGAGATAACGGTTTGGGTCATCTGAACGGTTGTTCCGTAGCGCGCACAATTACATGATATGAGGAGATGAAACAAACCATGGCAAAGGCGATTATGGTGCAGGGAACGATGTCCAGCGCGGGGAAAAGCTTTCTGGCGGCGGGGCTGTGCCGGATTTTTATGCAGGACGGGTATAAGACCGCTCCGTTTAAGTCCCAGAATATGGCGCTGAATTCCTATATTACGAAGGAAGGGCTGGAGATGGGGCGGGCGCAGGCCGTCCAGGCGGAGGCGGCGGGGATTCTGCCCGCGGCGGATATGAATCCGATCCTGCTCAAGCCGTGCAGCGATACGGGTTCGCAGGTGATTGTCCGCGGGATTCCCCGGGGCGTTATGGCGGCGCGGGAATATTTCCTCCGGAAAAAGGAGCTGATCCCGGTCATTCTGGAGTCGTACCGCCGTCTTGACGCGGCGTATGATGTGATTGTCATTGAAGGGGCCGGCAGCCCGGCGGAGATTAATTTAAAGCAGGATGATATTGTGAATATGGGGCTGGCCAGGCTTTTGGGGGCTCCGGTGATCCTGGCCGGGGATATTGACCGCGGCGGGGTGTTTGCCCAGCTATACGGGACGACGGCGCTTCTTTCTGAGGAGGAGAGGGCCATGGTGAAGGGGCTTGTGATCAATAAGTTCCGCGGCGATCCGGCGATTCTGGCGCCGGGCGTTGCGATGCTTGAGGAGCTGACGGGGATTCCCGTCATGGGCGTGGTTCCCTACATGGACGTGGATCTGGAGGATGAGGACAGCTTAAGCGGCCGTCTGTCGGGCGGCGGTGAGAGGGATGCTGCGGCCGCGGTGGATATCGCGGTGATCCGTTTTCCAAGGATTTCTAATTTTACGGATTTTCATGTGTTTTCGACGATTCAGGGGGTCTGCGTGCGGTATGTGGAGCGCGCGGCGGATTTGAAGAGCCCGGATCTGATCCTTCTGCCCGGGACAAAAAATACCGTGGAGGATCTGCTGTGGATGCGGGAGAACGGGCTGGAGGCGGCGGTCTTAAAGGAAGCCTCAAGGGAAACGCCGATCTGGGGGATTTGCGGCGGGTACCAGATGATGGGCGGGCGGCTGGAGGATGAGGACGGCGCGGAGAGCGGCGGGGCGGGCCGGACGCTTGGCGGGATGGGCCTGTTTCCGTGCTCCACCCATTTTCGCCCGGAAAAGACGAGGACCAGAGTCCGCGGCCGCTTTGGGGATGTGCGCGGGATCTTTTCCGGGCTGTCTGGTATGGCGGTGGAAGGGTATGAGATTCATATGGGGCAGACTGTGTATACAGAGAGTGAAACAGAGAATGCGCGGCCGCTTGTGCGGATTGCGGAGTATGAGGCCGGCGGCCCGGCCGGGGGAAGGCGCGAAGATCCGCGGGGAGCGGACACGCCGGAGGGCATTTGCCGGGAAAATCTGTACGGGACCTATCTGCACGGCATTTTTGATGCGCCGGGCGTGGCCGGGGAGCTTGTGAATGCGCTTTTGAAGCGGAAGGGGTATAACGCCTCCCTCAGCGCGGGATGCGCGCTGGATTACAGGGCGTACCGCGGGATGCAGTATGACAGGCTTGCCATGTCTTTGAGAAAGCATCTGGACATGGATGCGGTTTACCGGATTATGGGCCTCGCCCGCCGGGGCGCGGCGCAGCCGGGGAAAGGACAGAGTATATGACAGAGAGCGAAATGAGGCGGGTGGAGGAGCTTTCACCTTCGGAGATCGAGGCGCGCAGCATGGCGATCATCGCGCAGGAGCTCGCGGCCCGGGGAGGACGGCATTTTTCACCGCAGGAAGAGCTGGTGGTTAAGCGGGTGATCCATACGACGGCGGATTTTGATTTTGCAAGACATCTGATATTTTCGGACGGGGCGGTGGAAAGGGCCCTGGAAGCGCTGCGGGGCGGGGCGTGTATTGTCACGGATACCAATATGGCCAGGGTGGGGATTAACCGGCGTTCGCTTGCGGCCCTGGGGGGAGAGATTTATTGCTTTATGGCCGATGAGGATGTGGCAAATGAGGCGAAGCGGGCGGGAACGACCCGGGCGCGCGCCGCGATGGATAAGGCGGCGGGGCTTGGAAAGGACTGTATTTTCGCGGTTGGGAATGCGCCGACGGCTCTTTTGCGGCTCTATGAGCTGGTGAAAGAAGGGCGGCTCTGCCCAAAGCTTATCATCGGGGTTCCGGTGGGGTTTGTGAACGTGGAGGCGGCGAAGGAACGGATCGCGTCTCTTACAGATACGCCGTATATTGTGGCAGTGGGCCGAAAGGGCGGGAGCGCGGTGGCGGCGGCGGTGTGCAATGCGCTTTTATATCAGATTTGCAGGAAATGAGGTTTTTGGCAGCGTTCAGGTTATCTGAGCTGTTACGTTTTTTGCGCAAAAAAGGATCCCGCGATGGGGATCCTTTTTCGGGGCCGGATTAGCAGCAGAACCCGCCGCCGCCGTTACCGCAGCAGCAGCACAGGATAATGATCCAGATGAGCCAGTCGCAGCCGCCTCCGAATCCACCGCCGCATCCGCCGCATCCGCAGTTATGTTCAAAACATCCGCCGCTGCATCCACCGCCGAATCCGCCGCAGCAAAGTAAGATGAGAACAAGGAAAATCATATTGCAGCCGCAGCCGCCTCCATTTGTCTCACATCCGCATCCGCAATTTGTTGCCGCTACATCACTCATAATCAGTTCCTCCGAGATTTTCTTTACACTCCATCATATGCCCGCCTGCTTGCCACTGTTTCCTTATTTTTTATTATTTTGGCAGAATGCGGATTGAATGTCGGGGAGAATGGTGTATAATGGGAGGATGGGCGCGTCCCATCAATACATGCAGAAAGGGCGTTTAAATGAGTTTAGATAAGAATACGATGAAACGGCTCATGCTGTTGATCTTTTATACGATTGCGCTGCTTTCGCTGGCGCTTAAGCCGGAGCGGGCGCTTTCGGGCCTTTTATGGCTCTTTGGCCTTCTGGCCCC
The DNA here is from genome assembly GCF_943193115.1 of Otoolea muris. Taxonomy (NCBI): domain Bacteria; kingdom Bacillati; phylum Bacillota; class Clostridia; order Lachnospirales; family Lachnospiraceae; genus Otoolea; species Otoolea muris. The sequence goes on along the minus strand of NZ_CALPCY010000030.1, from coordinate 19,732 downwards.
GTTTCTGTGCGGGGCGGCGATAGCCTTTGTGCTGAATGTGCCCATGCGGTTTATTGAGCGGCAGCTCTCAGGCGGGAAGGCGGCGCGGGAGGGAGGCTTTCAGAGGCCAGTCAGCCTTATCATCACGCTGGCATTGGTGTTTCTGGTTCTTGGGATCGTGTTTTTTCTGCTGTACCCGGAGCTTGCGGACACATTTAAGAGCCTGGGGGAAATGATTCCGCAGTTTTTTATGGATCTGCAGGCGCTTCTGGAGGAGAAATTCGCGCGTGAGCCGGAGGTTCTGGAGTTTATCTCCGTACTGTGGGAAGAGATTAACTGGAAATCCATGCTGGAGCAGATCGGCGGCTTTGTCACCACAGGGGCGGGCAGCGTGCTTTCCTCGGCGTTTAACGCGGCGGCTTCGATTGCCAGCGGCCTGACGGCGTTTGGCATCGCGTTTATATTTGCCATCTATATTCTGCTTCAGAAGGAGAGGCTTGCCAGGCAGTTTAAAAAGCTGTTCTACGCATATTTTCCGGAGCGGACGGTGAGCGAATGGCTTCGGATAGGCCGGATGGCGGAGCAGACCTTTTCTAAGTTTCTGGCGGGACAGTGCATGGAGGCCGTGATTCTCGGAACCATGTTTTTTATCGCGCTGAGCCTTTTAAAGCTTCCGTATGCGCTTCTGATCGGGGTTCTGATCGCGTTTACGGCCCTGATCCCGGTGTTTGGGGCTTTTATCGGCTGCGCGGTGGGGACCTTTCTCACGCTGGTGGTGAATCCGGTTCAGGCCGTATGGTTTGTGATCGTGTTTTTTGTCCTGCAGCAGATTGAGGGAAACCTTATCTATCCGCATGTGGTGGGAAATTCAGTGGGCCTGCCTTCGATCTGGGTGCTGGCGGCGGTATCCATCGGAGGAAGCATGCTGGGTGTTCTGGGTATGCTGGCGTTTATTCCCCTCGGTTCCGTCGTGTATGCCCTCGTGCGTGAGGATGCGGACCGGCGTCTGAAGAAAAAGGCGGCGAAGCCAGTCCCGCGGCCGGGAAAAGGAGGTTGCGCAGAAGATGAAAAAAAGAAATGAAGGGCGTGGCGCTCGCCACGGCCCGGGGCGTAGCAGCCGCGGGCATAAGAAAGACCCCGCAGGTGATTTGAAATGGCCGTATGCCGCAACAGTTCAGGGTTATCTGAACTGTTGCGGCTGAGCAGACAGGGCAGTCCCGTCCGGCTCAGCCGTTGGATGGAAATGATGCGTTACTGTTTTTTTACACTTGAAGCATAAGCCGCTTATTCGCCCTGGTACATGAACTGGATCAGGCGGTCGATGTCTTCTTTGTCGTATGCCACCAGCTCAAGCTCTTTTATGTACCCGTTTGAAAAGATATTGGCCAGGGAGAGGTACTGTGACAGCTTGGATTTTAAGTTGATGCGATCCCCCTCTGAGGAGACGAGCTCAACGGTTCCTTTACACTGATCCACTACCTTAAAAAATTTATCTACATCTTCGATATGCTGAATTTTCATTTTGATATCCTCCTTAAATTTAGGATTCTGCGCCGCGCCGTTTTTTTAGATCTCAGCCCGGCGAAGTGGGTTAATCTTTTAACGATTTGTATTATAGCATGGGACGGGCCGGGGATACAAGAATCACATTTCCTAAAAAATCCCCGGAAATATGGGCGCTGAATGTGGAAAAAACAGAGATTGGTTTAAAATTATGTGTATTCCCGTATCAAAATGAATAATGTATGTTCGGAATCTCAGCCGCAAAGGCAGGCGCAGAGAGATTCCGGGAACACATGATAAGGATATGGGGGCAGTTCAGGAAGGGACGAAGGGATGGCGTATTTTCCGCTTTTTATGGATATGAGCAGACAGCGGGTTCTGATTGTGGGGGGCGGGAGCGTGGCGCTTCGGCGGATCCGCGTGCTGGAGGAGTTTGGCGCAGAGATTGTGGTGGCGGCAAAGGATGCCGGGGAGGAGATTGTGCGCATGGCCGCCGAGGGGCGGCTTGCGCTGATTCAGGGCGCATATCAGGACTGCCGTGCGCAGGCGCTCGGGAAGGCTCCGTTTTTTCTTGTGCTGGCCGCTTCCGGGGACGAGGAGGCGGACGCCATGGCAGAGGCGGACGGCCGGGGCATGGGCGCGCTTGTGAACGTGGCGGGGGATCGGAGCCGGTGTGATTTCTATTTTCCCGCGATTGCAAAAAAAGGCGATATAACAGTTGGGATCACGGGACAGGGGAGGGAGCACGCGGGGACCGCGAAGGCGGCGCAGGCGGTGAGAGAGCTTTTGGAAAGGTTACAGGAAGAAAGGAACATAGAGGGATGAAGAGGCAGATCCGTGTGGGAAGCCGTGAGAGCGCGCTTGCTGTAGCGCAGTCCAGGCTGGTGATGGAGGAGATTGAGAGGGCGGTTCCGGGGGCAAAGCTGACCCTGGTGACCATGAAGACGACCGGCGACAGGATTCTGGACCGCCCTCTGGAGCGGATCGGCGGAAAGGGGCTTTTTGTGAAAGAGCTTGACCTGGCGCTTCGGGAAGGGCGCTGTGATCTGGCCGTGCATTCCCTGAAAGATATGCCGATGGAGGAAGCAGAGGAGCTTCCGATCCTGGCGTATTCCAAACGTGAGGATCGCAGGGACGTCCTGGTGCTGCGGGAGGGCTTGAAGGAGCTTCCGCCCTGTCCGGTGCTCGGGACCTCCAGCCGCCGCCGCCGCCTTCAGGCAGGCCGTCTGTTTCCGGACGCGAGGTTTGAGATGTGCCGGGGAAACCTGGCGACAAGGCTTGATAAGCTGGACAGAGGGGACTTTGACGCACTGATTCTGGCCGCCGCGGGCTTAAAGCGCATGGGGTATGGGGAGCGGATCTCCCGCTATTTTACGGTTGAAGAGATGATTCCGGCAGCCGGGCAGGGGATTCTGGCAGTACAGGGGCGCGCGGGAGAGAATGCAGATGTCCTGGAGGCTGTTGACTGCCCGGAGTCAAGAGTTATGGCCGAGGCGGAGCGGGCCTTTGTGCGGGCCGTGGGCGGCGGGTGTTCCTTTCCGGCGGCGGCGGCGGCCGTGCTTTCTGCGGGCGGCCTGTCAGAGGATGCGCTCATAACCCTGTCCGGGCTGTATTACGAGGAGGAGAGCGGCCGCTGGAAGACCGGGAGCCTTAAGGGAAGGCCCGAGGAGGCAGGCGAGCTTGGCCGGCGTCTGGCCGCCCTGCTTTCGAGGGGCGAGGGGCCGTGGAATTAGGCAGCGCCAAAATGCGTTTTTTAAGGTTTGTATGCATCGCGAATTAAACCATAGCTCACATACATCTCAGCGAAACTATTGGGATGTGAACCGTAACCGGATAACCCAACCCATTAAGACATGGCGAACGGAAAATGCAGGAAATAAAAGTACAGGAAACAAAATACAGGGAACGGCGCATTGGATGGTTGCGCTTCCTGTATAAGGATAGGAGAGCGGATGATATGAAAAAGGAATATCCTGAGAAGGTCTATCTGGTAGGGGCCGGGCCGGGCGATCCGGGGCTGATGAGCGTAAAAGGACTTGAGGTTTTGCGGGAAGCGGATGTCGTGGTATATGACGCTTTAGTGGGCGACGCGGTTTTGGGCCGGATTCCAGAGAATGCGAAACGGATCGATGTGGGAAAACGAAGCGGCAGGCATTCCTGCAGCCAGGAACGGATCAATGCGATCCTGTGCGAAGAGGGGCGGCGCGGGGGAACCGTTGTGCGCTTAAAGGGGGGCGATCCCTTTGTCTTCGGCCGGGGCGGGGAGGAGGCCGCGGCGCTTCATGAGGCCGGAATCCTCTTTGAGGCTGTGCCGGGCGTCACGTCCGCGACCGCGGTTCTGGCCTATGCGGGCATTCCGGCGACGCAGCGCGGCGTTTCATCCTCGCTGCATGTGATGACAGGCCGCAGAAAGGACGGGGAGCCGGATCCAATCGATTATGAGGCTCTGGTCCGCGCCGGGGGGACGGATATTTTTCTGATGGGCGTTTCAGAGGCGGAGCGCATCTGCCGGGGGCTGTTGCAGGCCGGCATGGATCGCACGGTCCCGGCGGCTTTTATACAGGAGGGAACCACGGCTTCGCAGAAGACTGTGCTTTCCACCCTGGAACATGTGGTCCGCGACGCGGCGCGGGCCGGGATCTGCGCGCCTGCGATCCTGGCGGTAGGAGAGGCGTGTTCGCTGAGGCCGGCGTGCGCATGGGCAGAGGCGCGCCCGCTTCACGGGGCAAGGATTATCGTAACCCGGCCGCGCAGGCGCGCGGACCGGATGGCGTCTCTTCTGCGCGCAAGCGGAGCGGAGGTATTAAATCTCCCTGCGATAGAGACGAAACGAAGGCAGGGGGAGGCGGAAAAGGCTGCGCTTACCCGCGTGCTTCTCAGGCTTTCGGAGTTTGACTGGCTGGTGTTTACAAGCCCTTCCGGAGCGGCGTATTTTTTTGACGGGATGAGAGAGCGGGGGATGGATCTGCGGCTCTTAAGCGGACGGCGGATCGCGGTGATCGGGCCCGCCACGGCGGAAGAATTTGAGAAGCGGGGAATTTTCCCGGATTACATGCCGCTCCGCTATTACGCGCGTGATCTGGGAGAGGGGCTCTGCCGGAAAGCGTCCCCCGGGAGCCGGGTCCTGCTTCTGAGGGCGGGAGAGGGCTCTGAGGCGCTCACAGAGGCGCTCTGCGCGGGCGGTCTGGCATACGAAGATACAGCGCTCTACGACACCCGGACTGCGCTGCAAACGCCTCTTCTGGAGCGCGCTTCCTCTCTTCTCAAGGAGGGAAGGGTGGACTTTGTGACCTTTACGAGCGCTTCGACCGTGAGAGGATTTCTGGAAATGACAGAAGGGATATGCAGGGGATATACGGCTGTGTGCATCGGGGAGGAGACGGCGAGAGCCGCGAAAGAGGCGGGGATGGAGACCGTCTGCAGCGAGATTCCCGGTGTGGAGAGCATGATAGCGTGTATAGAAAGGGCGTTTTGCCGCAAAGGATTGTGATTAAATCCTAGAGCGTGTTTGAAAAATCATTCCCGCCATCTGCACGCCCCACTTTGCGGCATATTTGTGCCAAATTCACTTAACGCAGCCCGCTGCGCCGCGTTCATTTGGCACAAATCTCCCACAAAGCGGCACGCACATCTGGCAGAAAGCATTTTTCAAACACGCTCTAGAGCGTGTTTGAAAATTCATTCCTGGCATCTGCACGCCCCACTTCGCGGTATATTTGTGCCAAATTCACTTAACGCAGTCCGCTGCGCCGCGTTCATTTGGCCCAAATCTCCCACAAAGTGGCACGCACAGCTACCAGAAAGCAATTTTCAAACACGCTCTAGCCGATTCTTACCATACACCTCTTTTTCCGGCAGGCAATTCCATATCTGAGGATACGATTCACTCCATCCTGGCGCAGCCGGGTTTCATATGCTTTTTTTCTTTCTGCGCACCTGTATCACGGATGCGGATGGTTTTCTAAAGATAGGCGTTAAACTGCTCCTCAACGGCCTCTATAACCTTCCGACGCTTTTGCGTATGTCCTCTAAAAGCAGGGCGCTTACGCGCAGGCCGCCCCGGCCTGTCCCGATCCGGATGTCCGGTTTATTTCCCCCGTGAAAATCCGATCCGCCTGTGGGGAGCAGGCCATAGCGCAGGCACAGCTCTTTAAGCCGCAGGCTGTCGTTCCGGGTGTGGGAGGAATAATATACCTCGATTCCCATGAGCCCCATTTCCGTAAGCTCCTGAACCATGGCTTCGGTTTTGGCCCGGCCGAGCTTGTACTGGACGGGGTGCGCCAGGGCGGGGAAGCCGCCGGCCTCCCGTATCAGGCGCACCGCCTCCTGGGGCTCAAACGCCTTTTTCTGAGGGCAGTATTTTTTGCCGTGGTCAAGATAGCGCTGAAATGCCTGCTCCATGCTGGAGACGCACCCTTTTTTTACAAGAGCCCTGGCAAAATGGGCTCTCGTGATGACCTGGCCGGGCGCGCCCTGCTCCAGATCCCCGCGCGCGATGGGAAAGCCGTCCCTCTGAAAGAGCGCGAGCATCTCGTCATTGCGCCGCGCGCGATCGGCCCGGAGTTTCTCTAAAGCCTCCCGGAGCGACCGGGATTCAGGGTTTACATACAGGCCCAGGATATGGATCTCGCACCCCCCGTAAAGAGCGGACAGCTCTGCGCCGGGGATGACCTCCAGCGGCGTGTGCTTTGCCGCCTCCACGGCCTCCCGGACACCGTCTGTGGTATCGTGATCCGTGAGGGCATAGGCCGCAAGGCCCGTCTCAAGGGCGAGGGCCGTAACGGCGGCGGGGGAGAGCGTTCCGTCCGAGGCGCTGGAATGCACATGCAAATCAATCAGTTCCATGGTCTACCTCATTATAATCTTCTTTGAATCCATATGTACTCTGCAGTCGGTCTCTTTCTCCGTCACTTCCAGTTCGCAGCCGTCGATATTGATATGCGTGCCCGGAAACATCTCTTCGCTGCAGATGCTTTCGGGCCGGTTGATCTGGATCCGTTTCTCCAGATCATCGAGATCCTGCAGCTTCTTTTTCAGCGTCCTGTCATACATATTGCGCTTTTCAATGAGCTTTTGGTATTCCTCCCACTGATCGCCGCGCTGGTTGCTGACGCCGGCCGCTTTCATATAGGAAATGCTCTTGCGGGCCTGTTCCCGGTTCTCGCGCAGCGTCTCCACCTCCTTCGTCAGGAGCGCCCTCTGCTTGTCGAGCCGGACGCCGAAGCCTAAGGTAACGCAGTTGATACAGCCGGAAATATTGCCGATCTTCTTGGCGTAAATGGATCGGCCTGCCGTGACATCGCCGCCGAAGAGCAGTCCTCTGCCCATCAGCGCATAGACCGAGCCCTCCTCGCTGATCGCGGTGCTGTTCGTAATCACCTCTGCATAGATATCCTCTCCGGCGACGGCAAGGCAGTTTTCCATAATCACGCACTGAATCTGCCGTCTGGCCTCAATCTGCGTCCCGGGAGCGCCCTTGATGTCCCCGTTTACGCGGATCGTCCCGCCGGCGAGGATCTTGCCGCCCCTGACATCGCCGTTGATGATGATATCCCCGGTGGCCGCTACGCTTTCCCCGTCCTCGAGATCCCCGTAAATGAGGAGAGAGCCCTCATAATTCTGATCGTTCATATCAACGCCGGCATCCTTTTCCAGAACATGATGGCTTCGGACGGAGAAATCATCTCCCTCCATCATCAGGATGCCGTTGGAGTCTGAGATCAGCAGGGCGCCGTCCCCGGAGAGGCTGGTATTCTCACCTTTGGGAACATAGGCGGGCTGCCCCCTTTTCGCATAGAGCGTGCGCCCGGAGACATCGAATCCGTCGTGCGCTTCCACCGGCGGCTTAATGCGGCAGATAATGTCTCCCCTGCGGATCGTTTCGATCGCGTGCTGCTTTCTGAAATCAAGCCCTGTGAGAGCCTGCTCTTCGTCCAGCTCCAGCGTCTGCTCCAGTCCGCGGTCATACATCTCCTCCAGCTCCCCGTCCTTTCCGTCCTGCGGCAGGATTCCCTGCGCAATGCAGAGGATGCGGAGATATTTCCTCTCCTCTCCCAGGGCCTGTACCGCCTCAGTGTCAATGCCGGCGCTGATGCCTTCATACCGCATATCTTCCATGAACTGCTCCGTATTGATCTCCTTTCCGCCGTTGAGCGGCGGAAGAACGCATGCATATGCCGTCATGTGATCCGCGGAGACATGGAAAAGCGATAACGCGTCCACCGGCAGGGTTTCGGACGTCTGCCCATCCTTCTGCGCCCGGCACTGCTGCTTTTCCACATGCTTTCGTGCGGAGCGCTCCAGAGCCAGGCAGAAGGTGTTGATATCCTCCTTTTTATCAGATTCCAGATTAAAATCGCCGCGTGAATTGCTGCGGATTTCCCCTACCATGTTTTTTATCTGATTTAAGCCGCTCTCACTGATAACGCTGGCAGCCGGTTCCGGTTTTTTCCGGACAATGGTTTCACTTTTTTTGACCGTTTCGCTTTTTTTATGCAAAAAATCAAAGATTGCCATAGTGCCTTCCCCTCCTGTCGAAATAATGGTGTGTATAGTTCTATTTTATGATAAAACGGACTGCGAAGCAATAGTTTTGTGAGATTTATGGGGAATTTATAGTGTCCACAGGTAACAGTTCAGGCAACCTGAACTGTTGCGGCATCCGCCCATGAAAATTGCTTCGCGATGGGGCAGATGCCTGCAGCCGCCACGTTTTCGTACGGTCAGCGCAGCAGGTGCGCTGACCTATCTGAACTGTTACGTCCACAGCTACATATTTCCCCCTGTCCGGAGCTCCCCCAGCCCCTGCAGAATCTCCTGCGCCTTCAGCAGCATGGCGGAGCAGTCCTTGTATTTATTCCTCTGATCCTGATAGAACAGGGACGGCGCATCGCCGCCGCTGAATTTCAGCGCCCCCTTATACTCCCCGATGAAGGCCGGCATCCGCGCGGCGTCGAGGCTGGCCTGCGGGCGCAGGTTCAGCGTGATTTCCTGGCGGTTGATGTTGACCTCCGTGACCTCGGCCTGATGGGCCATGGCCTTGACGCGCGCGATGAGCAGGAGATTTTCGACGGATCGGGGGATATCCCCGAAACGGTCGATGAGCTCATCCTGCATGTCAGAGTATTCGTCCTGGTTTTCAATGCCGGAGATCCGCTTGTATATATCGAGCTTCTGGTACTCATTGCGGATGTAGGAGGCGGGGATGTAGGCGTCAATGTTGCAGTCTACCACGGTTTCAAAGTCTTCGGCGCGTTCTCCTTTGAGGGCCAGGATGGCCTCGTTTAAAAGCTTGCAGTACAGATCGTATCCGATGGCCTCCATATGGCCGTGCTGTTCGGCCCCCAGGAGGTTTCCCGCGCCGCGAAGCTCGAGATCGCGCATGGCGATCTTGATGCCGCTTCCAAGCTCCGTGAATTCCCGTATGGCCTGGAGGCGCTTTTCGGCCTCCTCGCGCAGGAGCTTATCGCGGCGGTACATCAGGAAGGCGTAGGAGGTGCGGCTGGAGCGTCCCACGCGCCCGCGGATCTGGTAAAGCTGGGAGAGGCCCAGGCGGTCGGCGTCGTGGATGATAATCGTATTGGCATTGGGGATATCGAGGCCGGTTTCAATGATGGTTGTGGATACCAGGACGTCAATATCGCCGCTCACGAAGTCCAGCATGATGCGCTCCAGCTCATGCTCGCGCATCTGGCCGTGTGCGAAAACGACGCTGGCCTCCGGAACCAGGGACGCCACATGGCCGGCCACCTCGTCGATATGGCCCACGCGGTTATAGACATAGTAGACCTGTCCGCCGCGGGCCAGCTCCCGGTGGATGGCCTCGCGCACCATCTCGTCATTGTACTCCATGACATAGGTCTGGATGGGGAGCCGATCCACAGGCGGCTCTTCTAAGACGCTCATATCGCGGATGCCGATGAGGCTCATATGGAGCGTGCGGGGGATGGGGGTGGCGGTCAGGGTCAGCACATCTACATTTTCCTTCAGCTTCTTGATCTTTTCCTTGTGCGTTACGCCAAAGCGCTGTTCCTCGTCGATGATCAGAAGGCCCAGGTTTTTAAATTCCACATCCTTTGAGAGGACGCGGTGCGTGCCGATCAGCACGTCTACAAGGCCCTTTTTCAGATCCGCAAGGGTCTTTTTCTGCTCCTTCTGGGTGCGGAAGCGCGATAGCATATCGACCCGGACCGGGAAATCCTTCATGCGCTGTACAAAGGTGTTGTAATGCTGCTGGGCGAGAATGGTAGTGGGGACGAGATAGACCACCTGGCGGCTCTCCTGCACGGCCTTAAAGGCGGCGCGCAGGGCGATTTCGGTCTTTCCGTAGCCGACATCGCCGCAGATCAGGCGATCCATGATCTTCGTGCTCTCCATGTCGCGTTTCGCGGCTTCAATGGCCTCGATCTGGTCTTCAGTCTCCTCAAAGGGGAACATTTCTTCAAATTCCTTTTGCCATATCGTGTCAGGGCCGTACTGATAGCCCTGGTTTTTCTGGCGGGCGGCGTAGAGCTCGACAAGATCCTTTGCGATCTCGCGTACCGCGCCGCGCACGCGCTTTTTGGTTTTGCTCCAGTCCTGGGTTCCCAGTTTATTGAGCCTGGGAGGTTTTGCGTCGGAGCCGGCGTATTTCTGGATCCCTTCAAGGCGGGTGGCGGGCAGGTAGAGGTTTCCTCCGTCCTGGTACTCGATCTTGATGTAATCCTTTGTGATACGGTCGCGCTCGATCTTTTCGATGCCGCGGTAAATGCCGAGGCCGTGGTTTTCGTGCACGACAAAATCGCCCACGGAAAGATCCGAAAAGCTCTGGATTTTCTTTCCCTGGTAGGCGTGCTTTCTGCGTTTTTTGTTCTGGCTGCCCGCGCCGAACATGTCTCCCTCGGTGATCACCACAAATTTGATCAGAGGATACTCAAAGCCTCGGTGGAGATTTCCGTATGCGACCATGATTTCACCTGGCTGAACATGTATCTGTCCCTCGTCGGGACAGAATGCTTTCAGTTCGTATTCCCTCAGATCGCCGGCCAGGCGGCTGGCCCGGGTGCGGGAGGCGGAGAGGAGGACGACCCGGTATTTCTCCTTCTGCCACTTGGCCAGATCCCCGATCAGGAGCTCAAAGGCGTTCTGGTAGGAGTGGACGGATTTGACGGATATGCCGTATTTTTTCTTTACGGACATGCCGGGAAGGCGCTGCTCCAGGCCGAGCATGAGGAGCGTGCGCTGTTTCATGGACATGGCGAGCACAGCCTTTAAGGTAAAGAGAAAATCGGTCTGCCCCGGGAGGAGGTAGCCGTTTTCCAGCCGGTGGGACATGCTTTCCCTGAACTCCTGCTCCACGACCTCCCCCTTTTCCTTTAAGCGGAGCGGCTCGTCGAGAAAAATGGTGAGCTGTTCTTCCCGGAAATACTGGAGAAAGGACACGGTTTCTTTGCAGAAATAGCGGATAAAGCTTCCCAGCCCGCGCAGCTTTAAACCTTCCTTTAAGCCGTCGAGGATCTCGCGGATCGAGGCGTCAATGCGGTGCGCGGCCTCGGTCTTCATCTGCTCCCGCAGCGCCTTTACATAGCGGTCCCTCTCAGCCCCGATGGAGGCGATGCCGCTTTCGACGGCGGCGGGAGTCAGGACGAGCTCCGTGGCCGGATAGATGACGATCTGCTCAAGCTGCTCGACGGAACGCTGGCTTTCGGGGTCAAAGGCGCGGATGGAATCGATTTCATCTCCCCACAGCTCAATGCGGACAGGCGTTTCCTCTGTGAGCGGGAAAATATCAATGATCCCGCCGCGGACGGAAAACTGGCCGCTTCCGTCCACCTGAGCAACCTTTTCATATCCGAGCTCCGTCAGGGAGAGGTTAAGAGCGGGGACATCGAGCGTCTGGCCGTTCGTAAGGCAGATGCGGCTCTCCATCAGCATCTCAAGGGGGAGCAGGCAGTCCATCAGGCCGTCTATGGAAGCGACAATGACGCCGCCCGCGCCCTCAAAGATGCGGCGGATCACCTGCATCCTCTGGCGTGTCAGGAGATTTCCCTGGATATCGGAGCTGTAAAATAAGAGATCCCTGGACGGGTACAGAAACGTCTCCGGGCAGAAGCAGCGGCAGTCGTCGCAGATTTCCCTTGCCTTCTGCTCGTCATAGGTGATTACGAGCTTCCAGGGCGTGAGCCCCGAGAGCTCGGAAATTAGGTGGGCCTTCTGGGAATCAATGCAGCCGCTTAAGAGGACGGGGCCCCGGCCCCCTGCGAGATCTTTCTTAAGCTCCTGAAATTCAACCAGTTCGTCCATTGGGTTTGCGAAAATCCTTCCCATGTCACTCCTCTTTCTGCCCGGCTGTTTCCGGCTTCGGTTTCCGGGCCGCTCCGTTAAAATGATTCATCGCCGCATGGATTCCCTCTGTGATCATGGCGGCAGCGGCCGCCGCTGCGTCAGAAAAGGCTGTATCCATGCATTCAAGCTCTTCTTTGGAAAAATGGCCCAGCACGTAGTCCGCCAGATCCATGCGCTCCGGCTTTGCGCCGACCCCGATGCGGACGCGGGGAAAGTCCTGGGAGCCTAAAGAGGCGATGATGCTTTTGATTCCGTTGTGCCCGCCCGCGCTTCCCTTTCCCCGCACGCGCAGCATCCCCGGCTCCAGGCTGATATCATCATAAATGACAATGAGACGCTCCGGCTCCGCCTTGTAGTAATCCATGACGGAGCGGATGCTTTCGCCGCTTGCATTCATGAAGGTCTGCGGCTTTACGAGGAGGACGCGGTTTCCTTCAATAAAGCCCTTTCCGATCAGGGCTTTGTGGGCGTGTTCGGTTATGCCAATGCCGCAGCGGGCGGCCAGCGCGTCAAGCGCCATGAAACCGGCGTTATGGCGGGTGTGTTCATATGGTTTGCCCGGGTTTCCCAGGCCGGCTATTATATACATATTATCGGATCTCCGTTTCATTCCTGTGTTGGGTTAAGTGTTTGGACATGGGTTTAAGCGTTAGCCATAAGCAGATGGGGGCTAACGCTTGGTATTGATGTTATTTTAGCAGGGTTTATAAGAGATGTAAAGGGATTTGCGGATGTTTGGGGAAAATAAAAGCGCATTCTGCAGAGTCCCAGTTCGTTTTATTGTTGCTGATGAAATACGTGTATAAATATACATCTTTGTGTATAAAAAGCAAAAATTGGATTTTAATATCGTAAAGATTTATAGAGCCTATCAGCTGATGTTTGATAGGCTTTTTCTTATCGTGACATGTTCATAAACATTGTGATATTTAAAAGAAATTAAATATTTTTAAAGGCTGATTTTTATACCTGTCGTTCATTGAAAGTTATAATTTTAATTTTCAATGAAAGTAGGTATATAAGCATGGCAAGAGCAAAGAAAACTAATACTCAAGATACAATCAATATAAAATCTGTGCCAGTACAAGCGCATATAGGGGCATCCAAGTATGTAAATGACGACTGGGGAACGATAGCATTTATTATTCCAAGGAATCAATTGCAATTAAAATTTGCAGATAAGGAATTAAGATACAACTGTATATATTTCCTATTTGGTTTTGATGGAACAACAGAAAAGGTTTATGTAGGACAGGCCAAGAAAAGAAACAATGGTGAATCTGTTCTGGCACGTTTGCGTGAACATGATACAAGTACAACCGAAAGATATTGTGACATTTGGGAATGGGTTGTAGTATGTACAGGTAAAGAAGATACATGGAGTTTAGACGACCTAAATGCTCTGGAACATGCATTTTACAATGAGATACCAATAGAACAAAATTTAAACGGAAATAACCCTAATTCTGGTGGAGCAAACTATGATACATATACAGATAAAATCAAGCAAATCAAAAACTATATAACATCAATTGGATTTAATATATTTGCAGATACCGAGGACACTGAAAAAATCCAAGTCACATCAGAAGTAAATGAAAATACAATAGTTGAGGACTTACAAAATGGTTTGGCACGTATTCCAGAAATTGTAACACCCCATAAAGTAGTAAAAGCTATGTGTGATATGTTGCCGCCAGAGGTATGGAATGACCAGACAGTATTCCTTGACCCTGCTTGTAAAGGTGGTGAATATCTCCGCGAAATATATGACAGGTTAATGGATTCTGAATTATTACAAGCGAAATATCCAGATGAATTTGAACGGTCAAATCATATATTAGGTAAGCAGTTATATGGAATAGCATTAAGTCAAGTAAGTTTAGAGAGAACAACAAAGAAATTACGAGGTTATGACCATAACCTTAGAGTAATACCAAATTACATCAGCAAATTAAAAGGAATAGGTCTAGGAAGTAGACCAGACGGCACTTCCAAAACAATGCAAGACATACTAAATGAGGAGTTTAACAGAGATATGAAAATAGACGTAGTAATAGGAAATCCTCCATATCAAAGGAATAGCACGAGAGGAACACAAGGGGGAGTAAGTATATACAGTGAATTTATGCAGATATCAGAAAAAGTGAGATGTAAATATAGCAGTATGATTGTACCATCTAGGTGGTTATGCAATGCCGGATCACGAGGTATTGATGATGAGTAGATAAAAACAGAATTAAACTGTAACAAGTATAAGCATATAGTATTAGAAGAAAATAGCAAAAAAATCTTTTTAGGCGTTGAGATAAGGGGGGGTGTAATGTATTATTTAAAAGATAGTACACATAATGGTACATGTAATATCAATGGAGAAAATAGATATTTAGATGATGCTAAAATAGGAAAATTTATAAGCAGTAAAATAGAATCTGACATAATAAAAAAAATTAAGGAAAAACATAAAATATTTATGAATACATTGGTTAGTAGCTATAGTCCATTTGGCATACAATCGAATGCTGTTTGTATAAGTAACGGAGACATAAATTTACATAGAGCGCGCGGAGAAGTCGAAAAAATCGGTATAGAGGACATAAATAAAGGTAAGGAATTATTAAGTATATATAAAGTTATGGTGCCATTAAGTTATGGAGACGGACGTAAAGGAGAAAGATTAACAAATATAAAAATTGCACTTCCCAATGATGCTTGTACAAGTTCGTATGTTGTAATAGCACCATCAAAAAATTTAAGTAATGTAAAAAATGTGTATAAATATTTGCATACTAACTTTTTTAATTTATTGATTGGCGAGGTAAAAGTTACACAATCTGCCTCTAAGGAAGTATATCAGATAGTGCCGGTTCAAGATTTTACAGAAAATTCAGACATAGATTGGTCACAATCCATTTCAGATATTGACCAACAATTATACAAAAAATATGGACTTACTCAAGAAGAAATAGACTATATAGAAAAAACAATAAAACCCATGGAATAATTAAAAAGATTAGAGTTGATTATATGGTATCACAGGTAATCAATTCTAATCTTTTTTATATTCAATAATATCAGTAATGTTGCAATCAAGCATGTTACAAAGGTCATTCAGAGTATTAAGAGTTATACTTCTATTGTGCTTGAGATTATCAAGCATACCTCTGCTCATTTCGTATTTGTTCAAAAGGTCATATTGGGTAATTCCCCTATCTTTCAGAGTTTGCCACAATGGGCTGAAAGTTATCACATGCATCACCTCAGATAAAGTTTACGAGGAATTTAATAAATTAGGTATTCCCATATATTTGGGAATATGGTAAAATAGGCATAAAAGTGTTATCATATAACAACAAACAGAGGAGGAATGCTACAATGGGAAGAAGAAAGAAAAATCCAGAATTGGTAGAGGAACTAATTGAAGGCAGATGGACTATGGATCAGGACGAATTTGAAGAAAAATACTTTTCATTGAGTAGTAGCGACATGGGAAAAGTGAGTGAAGCCATCAATGGTATGGAAGATGAGTGGATGGATGATGACATGCCAGAAGGTTGTGCTGCTTGTGGAAATCCTGCATTCCCCGATTGTACTAGCAGTTGCCCTATGTTTGATGATTAAATCACAGATTAAATATCATAAAGAGTATGGGAGGTATACATAATGGGATATCCGCTTGATAACCTTGGTGACTATAATAGAGCAAGAATAGACCTGCAAGCAAAAAATGGTGATTTAGATGCTCTTTATAAAGATGTTGGAGATACAGCTGTTGCTGATGCGGCTCCAGGGCTAATGCTCAAAGGAGGCATAATAGGTTCAGCTGTAACCATCTTGTTAGGTGGGATATCCTTTTTAGGGTATAAGGGTTTTCAGTTTATGAAGAAACGAAGAGAGAAACTTGAAAATGAGCCTGCCTTAAAAGAAAAATTTGTTGAAGCAGTAAAGGCTGAATCATCAACGTCAAATACAGAGGAACCCATACAAGACATCCAAATTTGAAAAGCACAAAATAAATAAGGGTATCAATGGACAGTGGTATAAAACCCACTGTCTATTTTTATGCCTTTTAACACATGCTCAAAATGTAGAAATTTTAATCCATATTTTATACATAATGCACAATATGGCTAAAATTGAATATGGTTCGGAGATAAAAAGGGCTATACATTACCAATGAGTTGCATACGTACCAGTTATTGCACTCCATCTAATGACTACATACATTCAAATATTAAAAAGTACAACAGGATAACTGTGAGTACTTTTTAAGGGGTCGAACAAATGTTTGAAAAGATGGATGGCTTTAAGCCGAAAAATTGTATGTCAGGATACGATTTTGAACTATGGGTGCAAAGTATACTGACCACACTAAAATTTGACGCAAAGCGTACAAAAGGAAATGACAACGGTGTAGATATCATAGCTACACTGGACGAAAGGGGGAACCAACTAAAATATTACATACAATGTAAATTCCATAATCGACCTGTCGGAAAGACACCAGTACAAGAAGTTTACACAGGTTGTAATTATTTCGGCAATGACGGATATCCAGTAGTGATAACAAATAACCGTATGTCGAGTGAGACAAAAGCATATGCAAAGCAAATAGGTGTTGAACTAATAACTGAATACCAATTAAACGAGCTTTCGCTTCTACTTAAGACCGGTAAAATAGTCAATGAAAATTATACAGGTTTAATGGGTATCATACTTGGTAAGCTGACAAGGAGACTGGATTTATTTGAAAAAGCTGTCAAAGCATATAACAAAGAACCCATTAAAAATGTTGAAACAACTGATAAAGAAAAACTCAAAAATGAGTTGATAAATACATTTGATCAAGTTGATCTTCTTTTACAAGAATCAGCAGAACTACAAATGAGATCAAATGCGTGTCAGCAACAGGCAATGTCTTTACAGAAAGAGGCTCTTCTTAGAAACCTCAACTGTCTTTAGCCCTAAAGTCTCCGACCATGTGTTAGGAGGTCTAACCATGGCAGATTTGTATGAACAATTATTAAGCAGCATCGACACTCTGACGCCAGAACAAATTGCGGAACTTACCTCAATTTTAAATGCAAAACAGTCGAAATCGGAAAGAGTCAAAGAGGAAACACAATCAGACGGGAAACAGCCATGCGTACATTGTGGAAGTATCAATACAAAGAAACATGGGAAAGTAAGTGGCAGACAGAGATTTTTATGCAAAGATTGCGGAAAGACTTTCAACTCATCAACGGGAGCAATTACGAGTGGTTCAAGGCTTTCTGTGGGACAATGGAAGGAATTGTTGCGTGGTGTTGTGGACAACCTTCCAATAAGTAAGATAGCTCAAAATGTAGGTATAGCCGAATCTTCTGCATGGATAAACAAACAAAAGATTTGTTGTGCACTCATGATATTATATGGAGAACAGGACAGGTTTATTGATATCGCAGAATGTGACGAGTATTATGCACCTGTATCATTCAAAGGAAAACGAGATCCAGAGTTTTTCGTATATACATTGGGGAGACTGCCAAGACACCATATGAACCTACAACAAAAAATTGAGTGGATTATGAAAGCGGGCTTATACGACAAATTGTTAGAAGAAGAACCAGGAAAACTGGAAGAACTCTTATATGATACTTCATACCTAAGAGGTATTAGCAGAGACCAGACCTGTATATTAACATGTCAAGACCGTAGCGGAAATTTGTACATGAATCCGACTTGTATAGGAAGATTAGAAACAAATGATGTAAATAAAAATTTACATGGTAGATTTGAAAAAGACGCAATTCTTGTAACAGACAGTCATAGCGCATATCCAAGCTTTGCGTCTAAGGAAAAAATACAATTAGAGCAAATAGAGGCAGACAAACATGCCAAGGGAGCATTTAACCTTGGTCGTGTAAATGCATTACATTCCGATATAGCAAAGTACTGGCCAAAGCAAGAAGAAAGAATACCATCAACAAAATACATGGATTTTAGTTTAATGCTCATGTGGTGGTTAAGGAAGCATAAAACCCTTACAACAAATGAAAAAGTAGAAAAGTTATATGAGATTATTCAAGACCAGCATATAACAGTAGATACACTATATGAGAAAATAAAGAGCAGAGAACTGCAATTAAATACAAAGGGATATTTTCCGAATAAGGTATAAAAGTCATTGACAAATATTT
Source organism: Otoolea muris (assembly GCF_943193115.1). Classification (NCBI taxonomy): domain Bacteria; kingdom Bacillati; phylum Bacillota; class Clostridia; order Lachnospirales; family Lachnospiraceae; genus Otoolea; species Otoolea muris. The sequence continues at coordinate 1,748 of NZ_CALPCY010000030.1, read as the reverse complement.
ATCCAGGCGTTACCCTCCACCAAAATTTTGAAAGGTGGGTAAAGTTATGAGGTTAATGGACATAGTTGAGGACTTATTGGTCGAGTTTGAGCACTTCCAAAATATGTTAGAGATTTTAGAAATCGGTTTTGAAAATTGTACGAACAGTGACCATAAATGTGAGACTTCCTGTATCTATATCATAGGCAAGTATTTAGAGATGATAAAAACGGAATACATAGAAAAGTTAGCCGAAACATTAAGTAATGTTTAATCTATCAAGTCAAACTAAAAGGCACCCAGTGGTTGAGGGTGTCTTTTACTTTGCTCTTTATTTAAGAGGGAGTTATTCATTCTCTGTATAAATATAAGCTGTATAGGTTGGAAATAGTCAGTAGGTACAAATAAACGAATTGGGAGTCTGCAGACAAGATACACATATTAAAGTCTCCTTTTTCAAACACGCTCCATCCGGCCAGTAATCCACTGTCACCTCCTGAAGATTTCAAGGATTGTTACGAGAAATGGCGAAGCGATCGCCGGGAGTGCGTTTGTGTGCTATAATGAAAAAGCGCAGAATGAGATCACTGATGATAGAAAAAGGAGAGCGCCGTGTTTTGTAAAAAAGGTATTTGTAACACGGTTGTCATATCCCGCGTTTAGTATTGTGAAGAAAACAGGCTTTTCACAGTGTTCTGACATGATACGGCTATTTCAAACGTAAACGGTAGATAGTGCGTACCTCGACTATGAGGGCAAAGTGTGTGACAATAGACTATATTTCTATCATCAGTATTAAAAGTTAAGCCTTAACTTTTGATACCGTTATACGGAGGTAAGTCTATGAACTCAGCAACAACAGCAGTAGCTGTACAATACCGTTTACAAGAGTGGGCAGAGCAGATCAGGGAATGCCAGAACCGGCCCGCAGGCATGAGTGTCATTGATTGGTGTGCCAGCCACGGCATTACAAAAGCGAACTACTATTACAGGCTGCGCCGTGTAAGGCAGGTGTGCCTGGAAAACCTTCCGCCGGAGACTCCGGCGCAGCAGATCGTCCCGGTAACCCCCGGTCTCCTGCATCAGGAAACACAAGACGATACAGATACACGGCTGGGGCTTTCTGTTTCTGTAAACGGTCTTTCCATCCATGTAACAGAATCCACACCCATGCCGCTGCTTGCGGCAGTCCTTAAGGTGGTGCGGGATGCTCAATGACGCCACCTGCTTTAAAGCCGTCTACATTGTCTGCGGCTACACGGATCTGCGCGCCGGCATGGACCGGCTGGCGGCACTCGTGGAAACACAGACCGGGAACAGGCCATATATCCCGAATACACTCTATCTTTTCTGTGGGAGGCGCATAGACCGCATCAAAGGACTTGTATGGGAAGGGGACGGCTGGCTCCTGTTATACAAGCGGCTCTCGGAAAGCCGGTTCCAGTGGCCGCGCACCCCGGAGGAGGCGCGTGAATTAACGCCGCAGCAGTTCCGATGGCTGATGGAAGGGCTGACAATCACCCCGAAGAGATCGGTCAGGCCGGTGGAACCGCCGGAATACATGGGATGACTTTGTGCAAAACGGAGAAATTTTCAGACGGTCTTCCTGCCGGAAAAAATGTCCCGCCTTATCCCTGCTAAACCGCGCTGCACACCATAAAGGAGTCCAGGATGAACGCAGGCATGTTTCTCCTTCCTGAAAAGGGTTCTGGAAACCGCATCATACAAAGGCAGCATCCGCTGTTTCAACCATAGGCATAATGACGGAC